>NZ_JBEYJU010000026.1:0-101715 GCF_040703965.1 Streptomyces sp. NPDC006655
GCTCCGCCCTCCGGGTCAGGTGGCTCCGCCACCTGACCCGCCACCCCGTGCGTCGAGCGTGCGTGCCGGGCGTCGCGACGCCGTCCGAGCCGGCCGCAGTAGGCCGGGGGCGGTTCGTTTCCGTACCGGCAGCAGCCACCAGGCCGACGCCACCGACAGGACCGCGCCCACCGCGATGCCCTCCAGGCGGACCGGCAGCAGGTGCTGTGCGTTCTGGCCGAAGTAGCCGAGGAGGAGGGAGAGGACGCAGGTCACGCCGGCCGCCCAGTAGGCGTAGTTGAGGGGGCGCAGCCAGAGGGCGATCGCGAGGACCGTGAACATCAGGGCCACGGCGGTGTGGCCCGTGATGCCCGCGGCCGCCACGACCGTCGCCAGGAGGGTGCCGACCAAGGCGCCGACGAGCCGCTCGACTCCCTTGCGCAGTACGTCCGTTCGGCCGCGGTTGCCGCTCGCGGCGACGTACGCGGTCAGCACCACCCAGGGCCAGTGGTCAGCGAAGAGCAGGTCGCCCACGGCGAAGGCGACGGCGATTGCGGCCGCCATCTGCACGGCCATACGGGTGCTGGGGCGGGGGTGGAGGGGGGAGCGGCGCGCGGGTGGAGCGGGGGCCGGGTCGGGGCGCCAGGGGCCGAAGCGGTCCGCCAGCCCCTGCACCAGCCACACCGTGCCGCATGCCAGCGCCCCGATCAGCGCCGACCAGCGCCAGGTCACCAGCCCGCTCTGGGCCTCGGGGGGCAGCGCCGGGCCGGGGACGACGAGCAGGGCGACCAGGGGGAGGGCGATCAGGGTGCCGGCCTTGGTCGCCGCGGGGCCGTAGCGGCGGATCCAGATGGCCAGCGCCATGCCGGCCGTGTAGACGGCGGCGCCGATCGGGTAGTGGGAGGCGATCAAACGGCCGACGAAGATCGACGCGCCCGCCGTCACCGGCAGCAGCACCAGCGCGGTGAGCCGACGCCGGGTGTCCGCGGTGCGCTGACTGCCGGCGAGGGTCAGGGTCAGGGCGCACGCGAGGACGAGCACGTCGGTGTGCAGCCCGGCCAGGTTCTCCACCAGCAGGGCTGCGGACCAGGACAGCAGGACTGCGGTCGTCGTCAGCACCGCTTCGTACGCATTGCGTATCAGTTTTGCGGTCACGACGAGAAGAGTACGAGGTAAACAGCGGCACAGTCATCAGCTTTCGCTTACTATAAGCCGTATGGATCATGCTCTCCCCGACGTCGATCACGCCCTCTCCGACGCCGCCCGCATCCGGCGTGCCCTGATCCGGCTCAGCCGTCGGCTCCGGCGGGAACGCGGGGACGGGAGCCTCAGCGCCAATCAGCTCGTCGTCCTCGGCCACCTGCACCGGCACGGCCGTGCGACACCCGGCGAGATCGCGGCGGCCGAACGGCAGCGGCCGCAGTCGCTCACCCGGGTCTTCGCCGAACTGGAGACGGAGGGGCTGATCGGGCGGGCGCCGGACCCGTCGGACCGGCGGCAGTCCGTGCTGAGCCTCACCGAGGCCGGGCGGCGGGCGCTGGAGGCGGACATGGCGCAACGGGACGCCTGGCTCGCCGAGGCGTTGCGCACGCTCGGCGAGACCGAACGGGGGGTGCTGCTGCTCGCCGCCCCGGTGCTGGAGCGGCTGGGGGATCTCGAGTAGGCCGGGGACAGACCGGAGACGGGCCCGAGCCCGCTCAGAAGCCTCCGCCGAAGTCCCCGAAGTCCCCTCCCCCGCCGCTCCCGAAGTCGCCGCCGCCTCTGCCGAAGCCGTCGGTTCAGGACGCGACCACCTTGGCGAGGTTGTCCATCTCGTTCGTTCGCCCGGCGGCCAGCCGCCCGGTCCACTCCTCGTCGTGCATGGTGTCGGCCGTCATGGTCACGTGTGTTCCGCCGTCGACCGCCGGACGCAGCTCGACCTCGGTGAGGAACTCGTACGGCTCGACGCCGGGGATGAAGTCGGCGAGCGTGGTGTAGGCCAGACGCCGGGTCGGCTCGACCTCGGTGAAGGTCTTGTGCGACGTCGAGCTCAGCGGCAGGCCTGCGTTCTCCATGAACGCGACCTGCTCGGGGCCGGTCGCGGTCATCGTGCAATCACGGGGGCAGGGCGTTACGAAAGAGCTTAGGGCGACGCGGGCCCCCCTGACCGCGAACTCGCACCACACCACCTTCCCCGGCTCCCGCTCCCCCGTCCCCCACTTGTCCGCGAGCAGCGTGACCAGCAACAGCCCCCGGCCGTGTTCCGACTCCGGGGACACGTCGCCGAAGCGGAGTTCGCCCGGACCGCTGTCGTGGACCTCGGTGCGGAGGACCCCGTCGGGGTGCAGGGCGAGCCGGAGGCGGAAGCCGCGGCCCGGCGGAACTCCGTGGAGCAACGCGTTGGTGGTCAGTTCGCTCACGCAGAGCAGGACGTCGTCGGCGCGCGGGCCGACCTGCCAGTCGGTGAGGGCCTCTCGGGTGAACTCCCGGGCCAGACGCACGGATCTGCGGTCCCGGCGGTAGAGCGCCTGGCGGGTGTGGGGGTGTTGGAGTTCCGCGTTCATGAGGCGAGTGTCACCGTGAGTGACTACCGTGGATCAGTGAGTGAGGCCGTAGTTCTGACTTCTACGAGTTCACTACGAGCGGTTCGGGCGCCCACCGGGGGAAAGGGACACGCATGCAGGTGGCGAGGAAGCCGAAGAAGGTCGGTTCGTGGCAGGCGGTCGGAGCGGTGCTGGCCCACTGCAGGAAACAGGCGCGCGTCACACAGGAGCAGTTCGCCGAGATGGCGAGCATTCACGTGGACACGGTGGGGTCGATCGAACAGGGGAGGCTGGCACTTCAGCCGGACCGGGCCGAGCAGTTCGACGAACTGTTGGGGACGGGTGGGGTGCTGGCCGTGCTGGTGGCCAAGTTGCCGGTCCGGGAGCGGATCGTGCAGTTCGCGCAGGGGCTGGTCGATCACGAGCAGGAGGCGGTGGGAATCCTCTCGTACGAGAGTCTGGTCGTTCCGGGGCTTCTCCAGACGCGGGACTACTGCCGTGCAGTCTTCGGCTACCGGTATCCGGCCCTGGGGAGCGAGACGTCCGAGCAGTGGGTGGACGCCCGTATGGAGCGGCAGTTGGTCTGGCAGCGGGAGCGGCCGCCTGTCGGTCACTTCATCATCGAGGAGAGCGTCCTGCGGCGGAATGTCGGGGGTCCGGAGGTGATGCGGGAACAGATCCGGCAGATCCTGAAGTACACCGAGCCGGTTCACATGAGCTTTCAGATCATGCCCGAGGACCGGACACCGCACGCCGGTCTCGGTGGTCCCATGGTCCTGCTGGAGACACCCGAACACGAGCGTCTGACGTACCTGGAAGTGCAGCGCGTCAGCTTCCTCGTGGACGATCCCGACGAGGTCAGCGACTATCACCACAAGTATGGAATGCTGCGGTCACAGGCCCTCTCACCCGATGAGAGCGTGCGCCTCCTCGACGGACTGCTAGGAGACCGATGAGCACCGCACTTCAGTGGTTCAAGTCCAGCTACAGCAGCAGCGAAGGCGGCAACTGCGTCGAGGTCGCCGCCACGTCCGCGAAGGTCCACGTCCGTGACTCGAAGACACCCGGCGGACCCATACTCACCGTCTCCCCCTCCATCTGGAGCGAGTTCCTTGACCGCGTCGCCCGCGACTGAGCAGACCGACTGGGTCCTCATCACCTCGTACGAGAACGTGCCGGGGCGTCCGCATCCCTTCGTCGCCCTCTGCGGTTGACTGCGTGAACGCGGCATCCACTGGATGCCGTTCGCGGATGAGGAGTTCCGGTGGGACCTCGCGTGCCGGCGGGAGGCCGACGGGCCTTCCCCGCCCGCCTGGTGGCACGCGGCCGGGCTGCGCTGTGCCAGGTTGGGCCGCCTACGAGTACCACCCCGCCGCCATGGTGGGTCCTCGCGCAGATCGCACGCGCCGACCGCGTCAGGACCCGCGCCGACGTGTCCCACCTCCTGCGGAACCACCTTGGCGACCTTATTGATCTCCCGGCGCTCCGGGAGCGTGAGAGTCTCCCGGTCCGCGCTGGTGAACGTCACTTCGACTGTCTTCGCCACGGACATGCCCGGCGCGGACGGCGTCATTCCTCCGCGTCGGCTTCCTCGATGGCCGTCAGTGTCACGGTGCCGTCGTCCGCGACCGACCAGCCAGGGTTGTGGCACACCTCCCAGCGGTGGCCGTCAAGGTCGGCGAAGTAGCCGTGGTAGCCGCCGAACGCCGCGGGCTGCGGCTCTTTGAGGACAGTCGCTCCTGCCGCACGAGCCCGCTGCACAGCGTTGTCGACTTCGGCGGGCGAGCCGAGATTCTGGGCGAGGGTGAAGGGCGTGCCGGCGGTTGCCGGATGCCCGGTGTCGGCACCGAGGTCAGCCAGGGGGAAGAGCGCCAGGGCCAGTCCCTTGCCGATCTGGTAGAAGACGATCTCGTCCAGATCGAGCAGCGGTGTCCAGCCCAGGCCATGGCTGTAGAACCGGCGGCTGGCCTTCAAGTCCTCGACCCCCAGTGTCACCAGGTTCACCTGCTGGTTCATGAGTTGCCCCCCGTACGCCGCGAGAGATCGCCACCCGCAGCAACGCTACCGTCACAACAGGGCGAACGTTGCCTGATGCGGCACTGGGTCCACGCCGGACCCGTCGGACCGGCGGCGGTCCGTGCTGAGCCTCACCGAGGACAGCAGGTCAGAAGCCACCGCCGAAGTCGCCGCTGTCCCCTCCCCCGCCGCCCCCGAAGTCCCCGCCGCCCCCGAAGTCCCCGCCGCCTGCGCCGAAGTCGCCGAAGTCCCCGGGGTCGAAGTTCGCGCCCGAGACGTCGCCGCCCTGGTAGCCGCCGGTGTCGAAGCCGCCGAAGTCGCCGTAGCCGGTGCCGTAGTCGGCCGCGTAGGCGGGCGCGGACATCCAGCCGCCCAGGGCGGTGCCGAGGAGGAGGCCGGGCAGGATGCCGCCGCCGAAGTAGCCGCCCGCCCAGGGACCGTAGGCCGGGCCCGCGTCCCAGTAGGGGCGGCGGCCCAGGTCGGTGTCGACCTCGCGGACCGCCGGGTCCCGGCCGTCGGCCAGCCGGGCGGCGTCGGCCGCGCAGACCGGTACCTCACGGGGCGCGCCGCCGGGCGGGGTCCAGCTGGCGTCCGCGACCGAGGGGCCGTGCCGGGGGTCGAAGAAGCACGGCGGGCGGCGCTCCGGGAGCGGGGTTCCGGTGCGGCGGGCGGCCAGCTGGGCGAGCGAGAACCGGCCGTCCTCCAGAGCCTCGGTGACCGCGCGGACGTCCTCCGGCCGCCGGGCGTCGGCCATCGCCGACTTCGCCTGGTCGTAGGCGTTCAGCGCCCGCTCGTAGTCGGCCCGCATCGCGTCGTCCGCGCCGGACTCGGCCGGGTGGAAGTCGAGCCGGTCCAGTTCCTCGCCGAAGGCGGTGATGTCCTCGTCCACGACCACCCGCAGCCGGTCCAGCGCGGCCCGCTGCTCCTGCTCGTGGCGCCGGCGGTTGCGACGGACCAGGGCGTACGCGCCCGCCCCGCCGGCCACCAGCACGGCTCCGATCGCGATCAGCGCCGTACTGGAGACGCCCGAGCCGCCCGTGCCGGCGCCGCCCCAGCTCGCGGGGGCCTTGCCGCCCATGTTGGCCAGGGCACGGTCGGTGAAGTCGGTCAGCTGGGTCCTGGCGCTCTCGCCCTGGACGCTGGTGACCAGGTTCTGGACGGCCGTCCGGGGCAGCACCGAGGAGTCGGCGCGGGCGTCGAAGCGGTCGCCGAGGCGGACGGCGTACAGACCGGTGATCCCGGTGGCCGTGCGCAGGTCGGTGAAGAGCTTCGCGGTGGGATAGCCGGCCGGCAGGACCGCGATGAACAGGGGTTTGTCCGCGTCCCTGATCTGCCGGTTCAGCGCGTCGGCGTCGGCCGCGGAGAGCTGGGCGGCGGCCGCCGGGTCGACGTACACCGGGTTCTTGCGCAGGGCCTCGGCGATCGCCGAGACGCCGGTCGCCGCGCCGGCCCGCGGGGCGGACGCGGTCAGGGCGACCAGCGCCAGCGCAAGCGCCAGGAACAGCAGCCCCGGGAGACTTCGGGTGGTCCGTCGCACCGCGTTCATGCTCCGAACCTACCCCGAAGCCTCCCCTGGAGCGCTGTCCTCCTACGCTGCCCGGTACGCCTCCGCCAGTTTCTGCACCGCCGCCGCGTACTTCCCGGTCAGCAGCAGGTGGTCCGCGTCGGCGAAGGGCTTCGAGACGGCCGCCGTGACCGCCTGCCCGATCTTCGCCTGGACCAGCAGCCGGGCCGTGCCGACCACCTTCCGCCCCACCGCGTCGGAGCCCGCCCGTTCGGCCGCCCTGGCCGCCGCGCCGAGCGCCTTCAGGGTGGCTTCGCCGCCCTTGGGGGCCTTGGTCAGCGTGGTCAGACCCCAGCCGTAGGGGTACTGCGGGTCGTACGACGCGTCGCCCACGTTGATCGGCAGCTGCGCCTCGGACTTCGGCCAGGTGACCGGGAGCTGCCCGGTGAAGGCCTTCTTGCCGTAGAGCACGTCGGCCACGCCGTCGCCCTCCGTGCCCGGCAGCCAGGACGCCACCAGGGCGTCGATCTCGCCGAGCCGGTCGCCGATGAGCTGCGGGCGCCCGGAGACGATCAGCACCGCGCACTTCATGGCCGCGCACACCTTGTCCACGGCGGCCCGGTCGGCGGCGGACAGCGTCAGGGCGTGGCCGTTGCCGACGTCTCCGACGCCCTCGGCGTACGGGGTCTCGCCGACCACGACCACGCCCACGTCGTACCCGTTCGTCGGCGCCGAGGCGTCCTTGGAGTAGGTGACGTCTCCCCCGGCGTTCTTCATGCCCTGGAGGACGGTGGTGCCGGTGGTGTGGGTGCCGGACTGGCCCTGCCAGGTGATGGTCCAGCCGCCGGTCTGGTTGCCGAGGTCGTCGGCGTTGGACCCGGCGACGTACACCTTCTCCGACCTCTTCAGGGGCAGCACGCCGTCGGAGTTCTTCAGCAGCACCTGCGACTCGGCGGCCGCCTGCCGGGCGACGGCCCGGTGCGCGGCGGAGCCGATCTTCGAGGCGCCGGAGGTGTCGGCGTACGGGTGCTCGAAGAGACCGAGCCTGAACTTCTGGGTGAGGATGCGGGACACCGCGTCGTCGATCCGCCGCTCGCTGACGGTGCCCGCCTTCACCTCGTCGATCAGGGTCTTCGTGAAGTCCTGGTAGCCGTAGGGCACCATCATCATGTCGACGCCCGCGTTGACGGCCGTGCGGACGTGGGAGGCGTAGTCGCCGGGCAGCTGGTCGATGGCGTTCCAGTCGCTGATCACGAAGCCCTTGAAGCCCATCCGGTCCTTGAGGACCCCGTTGATCATGTCGGCGCGGGCGTGCATCTTCACCGGGCCGAGGCCGTCGCCGACGATGTCGAGCGAGGAGTAGGACGGCATGACCGTGCCGATCCCGCGGTCCACGGCCGCCCGGTACGGCGCCAGGTGGATCGCCTCCAGCTGCTGCCGGGTGACCGTGGTGACGCCCTGGTCGATGGTGTAGGTGCCGGTCGTCGAGGAACCGTAGGCGGTGCCGCCGTCGCCGACGAAGTGCTTGGCGGTGGCGAGCACCTTGTCGTCGTCCTTCAGGTCGCGTCCGTCGGCACGTCCTTGCAGACCCTGGATCACCGTCTCCATGGAGGTCACCAGCGCCGGGTCCTCGCCGAAGGACTCGTAGGAGCGGCCCCAGCGCTCGTCACGGGTGACGCACAGGCAGGGTGCGAAGTCCCAGGGGATGCCGGTGGCCCGGACCTCGGCCGCCGTCACCGCCCCGGTCCGCTCGGCCAGTCGCGGGTCGCGGGTGGCGCCGATGCCGATGTTGTGGGGCATGATCGTGGCGCCGGCCAGGTTGTTGTGGCCGTGCACGGCGTCGACGCCGTACACCAGCGGGATCTGGAACCGGGTGGCCTGCGCCCGGAGCTGGAAGGAGTCGATCATCCGCGCCCAGGCCGCGGCCGTGTTGGGGGTGGGCGTCGAGCCGCCGCCGGAGAGCAGCGAGCCGAGGTCGTAGGCGGCGATGTCACCGCCGGTGCCGACGGCGCCGCGTTCGGCCTGGGTCATCTGCCCGGCCTTCTCCGCCAGGGACATCCGGGAGAGGAGGTCCGCGACCCGCTTCCGCACGGGCAACCTGCTGTCGAGGTACGGCAGTCCGTGCGCGTCGATGACGACCTGCGGGGTCTCGGCCGGGGCCTTGGCCCCGTCGACCGTCAGCTTCAGCGGGACGGTCTTCGCGGCCTCGGCCGAACGGACCTTCAGCGTGGGCACCTTGATGGTCCGGGTGGCCCCGGAGGCCGTGCCCGCCGGGAAGGTGACGGTGCCGGAGACCGCCTTGTAGTCCTTGCCGGCCTCGGCGGTCCCGCCCTGCGTCGTGTACGCGACGGTGACCGGGTCGTCGATCGGGGCGGAGCCGGTGGTGGCGACGGTGACCTGCACGGTCGCCGTGCCGCCCGACTTGACCGGGTACACGGCCGCGTCCGTGGTGACCGACGCGCGCAGCGCCTGGTCGGCCTTGCCGTACAGCTCCACGTCGTCCATGGCGAACCGGCCCTTGGCCCCGACGGGGAGGGTGACCGCGTAGCCCCACATCTGGGTCAGGCCGAGGACGTGGTCGATGCCGCCGACCGGCTGGTAGTCGGTTCGGTAGACGAAGTCGGTGAACGGGATCTCGATCTGCTTCCAGCCGGTGAAGTCGTCGGTGAAGGACGTCGTCCACAGCTCGGAGGCCTCACCGTTGGCGCCGCCGTCCTTGATCTCCAAGGCGATCTTCTTGCCGTTGTCCTGGCCGTCCCACCAGAAACGGATGCCCTTGTGGGCGGACCAGTCGTGGGCGGGCCCGGCGGCCGCGTAGTCGTGGCTGAAGCCGCCGTAGCCGCTGATGTCGTAGGTCCCGGAGAGGACCTTGGCGCCCTCGGGGGCGTCGGCGCGTTCGGCGAGCTGGAGGGCAGGCGGGTCGTCGCTGTCGCCTCCCCAGGTGAAGATGCCCTCGGCGGGCTGGGAGGCGAAGGGGACCTCGCCCTCGAAGCGGTCGACGGGGGTGGGGGCCGGGTCGTCGGCGGCACTGGCGGCGGACAGGGGAATCAGGGCTGCGAGCAGTGCGGTGGAGACGAGCAGGGCGGCTCTTGGCATGGACCTTCCCTCGACTCTCTGGTTCACTCAAGGCTCTCGGAGTTCACTCATGGCTTAGATCACGACGTGAGTTAACTAACGGCCCGCACACCCGTCAAGACGTCCCGTCAGGAAGGGCGATGTGTCGATGAGAAGCACCCCCCACGTGCCGGCGAGAAGCACCCCCCGCACCCTCCGGCTGCTGCTCGCCGGGCTGCTCACCGCGGCCGGGTTCAGCGCCGTCGTACCGCCGGCGCACGCGGCCGGTGAGCAGGTCACCGCGTACCTCACCACCACCGACGACGCCGCCGGACGCCATGTCACGCGCGGGCTCCAGGCGCAGACGCCGTTCGCCTTCTCCGCCGGGACCGGGGGCGGCGGCGAGAACATCACCGTCGACGAGAACACCCGGTACCAGACCTTCACCGGCGGCGGCGCGTCCTTCACGGACACCGCGGCCTGGCTGATGAACAGCAGCGGGGCGCTGTCCCAGGCCACCCGGGACGCCACCATGAAGAAGCTGTTCTCCCCCGCGGACGGCATCGGCCTGTCGTTCCTGCGCAATCCGATGGGCGCCTCGGACCTGGCACGGTACGGGTACACGTACGACGACGTACCCGCCGGGCAGACCGACCCGAACCTGAACGCCTTCTCCATCTCGCACGACCTCGCCGACGTCGTGCCGCTGACCAAGCAGGCGCTCCAGCTGAACCCCTCTCTGACTGTCATGGCCTCGCCATGGACGGCACCGGCCTGGATGAAGGACAGCGGCTCGCTGAACGGGGGCTGGCTGAAGTCCGAGGACTACGCGGCCTACGCCGCCTACTTCGTGAAGTACCTCCAGGCGTACAAGAACCAGGGCGTCAACGTCTCCTACGTGACCCCGCAGAACGAGCCGACCTGCTGTTCCGGCTACCCGTCGATGAGCTGGAACGCCTCGGGGCTCCAGTACTTCCTCAAGAACGACCTGCTGCCGCAGCTCCAGTCGGCCGGGCTGTCCACCAAGGTCCTGGCGCACGACTGGAACTGGGACGTCTACGACTCCTACGCGGCCGCGTCCGTGGACGACGCGACGATCCGCAACCACCCCAACTTCGGCGGGATCGCCTGGCACGGCTACAGCGACATCAGCGGGGTCTCCAAGCAGACCACCGTCCACAACCAGTACCCGAACCTGGACGCCTTCGGCACCGAGCACTCCGGCGGCACCTGGGTCGCCGACCAGCAGCGCGAGGACATGAACAACATCATCGACTACACCCGCAACTGGGCGAAGTCGGTGACCAAGTGGTCGCTGGCCGTGGACCAGAACATGGGTCCGCACAACGGCGGTTGCGGCACCTGCACCGGCCTGATCACCGTGCACAACGGGGACGGCGCGAGCGGGACGGTCGACTACACCGTCGAGTACTACACGATGGGCCAGCTGACGAAGTTCGTCCGGCCCGGCGCGCAGCGGATCGCCTCCACGGCGTCCACCGCCGTGCCCAACGTGGCCTGGCGCAACCCGGACGGCTCGAAGGCCCTGATCGCCTACAACGACGCGTCCTCCGCCAAGACCGTCACCGTCAACTGGGGCTCCCAGCACGCCACCTACTCGCTCCCCGGCAAGACGTCGGCGACCTTCACCTGGTCCGGCACCCAGTCGGGCGGCGGCAGCCAGAGCGGCGCCTTCGTGGGGCTGGCCGGCAAGTGCCTGGACGTGGCGGGCGGTTCGGCCGCGAACGGCACCGCCGTCCAGCTCTACGACTGCAACGGCTCCACCGCCCAGCAGTGGACCGTGCAGTCCGACGGGTCGATCCGCGCCCTCGGCAAGTGCCTCGACGTCACCTCGGCGTCGACGGCGGACGGCGCGAAGGTGCAGCTGTACGACTGCAACGGCACCGGGGCGCAACAGTGGTCGTACAACTCGTCCACCGGTGACGTGGTGAACACGGCGGCCGACAAGTGCCTGGACGTCACGGACAACTCGTCGGCGAACGGGGCCAGGGCGCAGATCTGGTCGTGCACCGGCGCCGCCAACCAGAAGTGGCGCCTGCAGTAGCCGAACCCACCCAGGGGGCTCCGCCCCCTGGACCCCCGGGCCCTCGCCCACCCACCACCCGACTCGGTCGGGAGAAAGGTGAGAGGAGGGGCCCACCCGGCGTCGGCCGAACCGGCGCCGGGCGGACCGCCCGGCGTCCGGCACGGCGGGCGCGAGCACCGGGCCTCCGGCACGGCGGGCGCGAGCACCGGGCCTCCGGCACGGCGGGCGCGAGCACCGGGCCTCCGGCACGGCGGGCGCGGCAGCAGGCGTCCGGGTGCCGCCTACTCGGCCGGCTCGACGCCCGCGCGCAGCAGGCCGTAGGTGTAGGCGTCCTCCAGGGCCTGCCAGGACGCGGCGATCACGTTCTCCGCGACGCCGACCGTGGACCATTCGCCGCTGCCGTCGGAGGTGGAGATCAGGACCCGGGTGATGGACTCGGTGCCGTGCTTGCCCTCCAGGATGCGGACCTTGTAGTCGACCAGGTCGAGCTTGGCGAGCTGCGGGTAGATCTTCTCCAGAGCCACCCGCAGGGCCCGGTCGAGGGCGTTGACCGGGCCGTTGCCCTCCGCCGTGGCGACGATGCGCTCGCTCTTGGCCCAGAGCTTGACCGTGGCCTCGTTGGCGTGGGTGCCGTCGGGGCGGTCCTCGACGATGGCCCGCCAGGACTCGATGCGGAAGTAGGAGCGGGGTTTGCCCTCGACCTCGGCGCGCAGCAGGAGTTCGAAGGAGGCGTCGGCCGCCTCGTAGGTGTAGCCCTTGAGCTCGCGTTCCTTGACGCGCTCCACCACCCGGCCGACCAGTTCCCGGTCGCCGCCGAGGTCGACGCCCAGTTCCTTGCCCTTGAGCTCGATGGAGGCGCGGCCCGCCATGTCGGAGACCAGCATGCGCATGGTGTTGCCGACGAGGGAGGGGTCGGTGTGCTGGTAGAGGTCGGGGTCCACCTTGATGGCGGAGGCGTGCAGGCCGGCCTTGTGGGCGAAGGCCGAGACGCCCACGTACGGCTGGTGGGTGGAGGGGGTGAGGTTGACGACCTCGGCGATGGCGTGGGAGATCCGGGTCATCTCGCGCAGCCGGCCGTCGGGCAGCACCTTCTTGCCGTACTTCAGCTCCAGGGCGGCGACCACCGGGAACAGGTTGGCGTTGCCGACGCGCTCGCCGTAGCCGTTCGCCGTGCACTGCACGTGGGTGGCGCCCGCGTCGACGGCGGCGAGGGTGTTGGCGACCGCGCAGCCGGTGTCGTCCTGGGCGTGGATGCCGAGCCGGGCGCCGGTGTCGGCGAGGACGGTGGAGACCACGGCGTTGACCTGGGCGGGGAGCATGCCGCCGTTGGTGTCGCAGAGGATGACGACGTCGGCGCCGGCGTCCGAGGCGGCGCGGACGACGGCCTTCGCGTACTCGGGGTTGGCGCGGTAGCCGTCGAAGAAGTGCTCGCAGTCGACGAAGACCCGTCGGCCCTGGTCCTTGAGGAAGGAGACGGTGTCGCGGACCATCTCCAGGTTCTCGTCGAGGGTGGTGCGCAGGGCCAGCTCGACGTGCCGGTCGTGGGACTTGGCGACCAGCGTGATCACCGGGGCGCCGGATTCCAGCAGCGCCTTGACCTGGGGGTCCTCCGCCGCCTTGGCGCCCGCCCTCCGGGTCGCTCCGAAGGCGACGAGCTGGGCGTTCCTGAAGTCGATCTCCTGCTGGGCACGGGCGAAGAACTCGGTGTCCCTGGGGTTGGCACCCGGCCAGCCGCCCTCGATGAAGCCCACGCCGAAGTCGTCCAGGTGCCGGGCGATGGCGAGCTTGTCCGCGACGGTGAGGTTGATGCCCTCGCGCTGCGCGCCGTCGCGCAGCGTGGTGTCGAAGACGTGGAACGAGTCGTCCAGCCCGTTGGTTTCCGTCTCGGTCATGGTCTCAAGGCTCCTGATGTCGAATCTCGGTCGTACCGGAATGACCGGCTCCACCGTGCCTCCATGGTCCCTCGCGCCTGCCTCCCGGCTGAAGGTGGGCCGGAAAACGAAAAAACCCCTCGCGGGTGCGAGAGGTCTGCGCGCGGGTCGAGGACGACGATGGCCACCCGTACCTGGTCGTACGTGGTGGTCACTGCGGACCGGCGCGCCTGCTGCCAATAATCGTGGCGAACGAGAGCACGGGGGCAGTCTGGCACAACCGTGTCCCCGGCTCACTCACCGTCTCAGGATGCGGTCGTCACACCGGGTGTCGCACGAGATCCGCTTCCAGGAACTCCCGTACGTGGCCGAGAGCCCGGGTCCGGTCCGTGCCGCGCAGGCCGATCGCCACATGGATGGAGAAGCCGTCGAGCAGGGCGCGCAGCCGGGTGGCGAAGCGGTCCGGGTCGACCGGGCGGAACTCGCCCGTGGACACGCCCTCCGCGAGCAGCGCCACCAGGTCGCGGTGCCACGAGCCCTCGATGGCCGCCTGCCGGTCGCGGGCTCCCTCCTCGGCGTTCTGCGAGCGGTTCCAGACCTCCAGCCAGAGCGTCCAGTGCGGGTCGCGGTGTCCGTCGGGCACGTACAGGTCGACGTACCCGTCCAGGCGCTCGCGGGCGGTGCCGGGACGGGTGAGCAGCCGGCCGCGCTCGGCGCCCAGCCGGCCCTCGCTCCACTCCAGGGTCTGGAGCAGGAGCTCGTCCTTGGAGTGGAAGTAGTAGAGGAGGTGGCCGCTGCTCATCCCGACCTCGCGGCCGAGGGCGGCCATGGTGAGCTTCTCCAGACCCCGGTCGGCGATCATGGTCATGGCGGCGGCGAGCACGTCCTCGCGGGGCGGGGCGTTCCTGCGCGCACCGGCCATGTCGGCTCCTGGTTTCCTAGATCTTCGGCTGCTGCTGGGTGATGCAGTGGATACCGCCACCACCCGCGAAGATCGTACGGGCGTCCACCAGGGTCACGGTCCGCTCGGGGAAGAGACGGCGGAAGATCCCGGCCGCGGTCTCGTCGCGCGGGTCGTCGAAGCCGCACAGCACCACACCGCCGTTGCAGAGGTAGTGGTTGATGTAGGAGTAGTCCGCCCAGTGTCCGTCGGCCTCCAGGACGGTCGGCGCGGGGACCTCGACGACCTCCAGGGCGCGGCCGCGGGCGTCGGTCGCGGACCGCAGCAGCCCGATGACCTCCTTGGTGA
The DNA here is from genome assembly GCF_040703965.1 of Streptomyces sp. NPDC006655. Lineage (NCBI taxonomy): Bacteria > Bacillati > Actinomycetota > Actinomycetes > Kitasatosporales > Streptomycetaceae > Streptomyces > Streptomyces sp. NPDC006655. The sequence goes on from NZ_JBEYJU010000026.1 coordinate 14,243, forward strand.
CCTCGTGGTCGGGGTGCGCCGGGTCCGGCTGGTGGTGGGCGACCACGAGGCCGGGGCGGGCGAAGGCGGCGACGATGTCGACGTGGCCGAGGGTGCCGAAGCCGTGCGGGGGGTAGTCGCCGGTGAGTCCGCGCGGCAGCCAGATCGCCTTGCGGGTGCCGAGCATCCCGTGGATCTCGGCCTCGACCTCCTCGCGGGTCCAGCCGGGGTTGCGCTCGGGGCCGAGCTGCACCGTCTCCGTCAGCAGGACCGTCCCCTCGCCGTCGACGTGGATCGCGCCGCCCTCGTTCACCAGGTTCGAGGCGTACGTCCGCGCGCCCGCGAGGTCCGCGACCTGGGCGGCGATCTTCGCGTCGTGCTCCCAGCGGGCCCAGTGCTGGGCGCCCCAGCCGTTGAACGTCCAGTCCACGGCGGCGAGTTCCCGCCCGTCGGTGAGGAACGTGGGGCCGATGTCCCGCATCCAGGCGTCGTCCAGGTCGCGCTCGACGGTGTCGATCCCCGGGCCGAGCAGCGTCCGCGCCTGCACCGACTGACCGGGGCCGCACACGACCGTCACCGGCTCGAAGCGGAGCACCGCGCGGGCCACCGAGGCCCAGGCGATCCGGGACAGACGCAGGTCGTCGGGGTCGTCGAAGGTGGGGTTGGGGCCCGGCCACGCCATCCAGGTGCGCTCGTGCGGGGTCCACTCGGCGGGCATCCGGAAGCCGTCGGAGGCTGCCTTGTTCACGGGGGTCCTCACAGAAGGTGACAGTTACAGGAAGTACAGGCGGTTGAGGGAGACGGCGTCGGCGGGTTCCGAGCGCAGGGGTGCTCCGTCGAGGGTGACCAGGCCGGTGCGCTGGTCGACGTCGACCGCTCCGGTACGGGAGTTGAGCCGCAGGTCGGCCGGGCCGATACCGCGGGTGCCGCGGACGGCGACCCGGCGGCGCCGGGTGGGCATGGTGTCGTCGCCCTGGTCGAGGGCGGCCTGTGCGACGAACGCCACCGAGAGGTCGGCGGGGGTCGCGCCGTGGGCTCCGAACTGCGGTCCGAGGACGAGGGGTTCGCAGGTGTCGGTGGCCGCGTTCGGGTCGCCGGTCACGCCGTAGGCCGGGAAGCCGGACTTGAGGACGAGCTGCGGCTTGGCGCCGAAGTACTCGGGCGACCACAGCACGATGTCCGCGAGCTTGCCGACCTCGATCGAGCCGACCTCGTGGGAGAGGCCGTGGGCGATGGCGGGGTTGATGGTCAGCTTGGCGATGTAGCGCAGTACGCGGTCGTTGTCGTGGCCGACGTCCGGGGCGCCCAGCTCGGCCTTCATCTTCCCGGCCATGGCGAAGGTACGGCGGACGGTCTCGCCGGCCCGGCCCATGCCCTGCGCGTCGGAGGAGGTGATGCCGATCGCGCCCAGGTCGTGCAGCACGTCCTCGGCGCCCATGGTGCCGGCGCGGATGCGGTCGCGGGCCATGGCGGCGTCGCCGGGCAGGTCGGTCTTCAGGTCGTGGACGGAGACGATCATCCCGTAGTGCTCGGCGACCGCGTCCCTGCCGAAGGGCAGCGTCGGGTTGGTCGAGGAGCCGATGACGTGGGGGACGCCGGCCATCTTCAGGACGTTGGGGACGTGTCCGCCGCCGCAGCCCTCGATGTGGAAGGCGTGGATGGTCCGGCCCTCCAGGACCCGGAGGGTGTCCTCGACGGACAGGCACTCGTTCAGCCCGTCGCTGTGCAGGGCGACCTGGACGTCGTGGTCCTCGGCGACCCGCAGCGCGGTGTCCAGGGCGCGGGTGTGGGCGCCCATGTCCTCGTGCACCTTGAAGCCGCACGCGCCGCCCTCCGCCAGCGCCTCGACCAGCGGCGCCCGGTGCGAGGACGAACCCCGGCCCAGGAAGCCGATGTTGACCGGCCAGGCGTCGAAGGCCCCGAACGCGTGCTTCAGCGCCCAGGGCGAGTTGACGCCCACCCCCCACACCGGCCCGAACTCCTGCCCGATGATCGTGGTCACGCCGGAGGCGAGGGAGGCCTCCATGATGCGGGGCGACAGCAGATGGACATGGGTGTCGACGGCCCCGGCGGTGGCGATCAGCCCCTCACCGGACACGATGGACGTCCCGGTGCCGACCACGACGTCCACGCCGTCGAGGGTGTCGGGGTTGCCGGCCCGGCCGATCGAGCAGATGCGCCCTTCCCTGATGCCGATGGACACCTTGCGGATGCCGAGCACGGCGTCGATGACGACCACGTTGCTGATGACGACGTCACAGGTGTCCCGGACCGCGGCGGCCTTCAGGTGCAGCCCGTCGCGGGCGGTCTTGCCGAACCCGGCCAGGAACTCGTCGCCGTGGCGCTGGGAGTCGTCCTCGACGCGGATCACCAGTCCCGAGTCGCCGAGCCGGACCCGGTCGCCGGCGCGCGGGCCGTGGGTGGCGGCGTACTCGTGCGGGGTGAGCCGGCGGGCCTCGGCGGGGTGGCCTCCCGGGCGGCTCATCGGCCGGCCTCCGCGGTTCCCGGTACGCCCAGGTATCCGCAGGCGGCGGCCCTGCGCAGGGCCTCCTCGCGGGCGCCGGGCGCGTCCAGCGGGCCGTCGACGAGCCCGGCGAAGCCGATGGCGACCCGGTCGCCGCCGATCGGCACCAGGCCGACCCGCAGCGACTCCCCCGGGCCGAACCGCACGGAGGAGCCCGCGGGGACGGCGAGCCGCAGGCCGTAGGCCGCGGCACGGTCGAAGTCGAGGCGCGGGTTGGCCTCGAAGAAGTGGAAGTGCGAGGTGACGGAGACCGGGACGGTGGCGGTGTTGGTGACGGTCAGCCGGACGACCGCCTCCGGGTCGCTGTGCGCGGGGCCGGGCAGCAGGGCGCCGGGGGCGTCCTCCCCCAGCGCCCCGCCCACGATCGGATCGGTGACGACCGCGAGCCGCGACCCGTCGTCGAAGACGGCCTCCACGTGCACCTCGGTGACGACGTCGGCGACGCCGGGCAGCACGTCGGCCGGGCCGAGGACGGCGCGGGCGGCCTCGACGGCCTCGGCGAGCCGCTTTCCGTCCCGGGCGGCCTCGCAGACGGTGTCCGCGATCAGCGCGGTGGCCTCGGGCACGTTGAGCCTGAGGCCCCGCGCGCGGCGGGCACGGGCCAGCTCGGCGGCTCCGAAGAGCAGCAGCCGGTCGCGTTCGGTGGGGGTCAGCCGCATATCGTTCCCTTCACTTTGAACGTCACTCTAACGAGTGACACCTCTGAGGGAAAGGAATTGACTCGGAAGCATCGCGCCTCACATTGAACGCCGCTCCAAGCTGCTGCGTACCGCACCGATCCGCGACCGGGAGAGCGGTCAGCCGAGCTGGTGCATCCAGCCGTGCTTGTCCTCCGCCGTGCCGCGCTGGATGTCGAGGAGCGCCTCGCGGAGCCTGAGGGTGACCTCGCCGGGCTCGCCGCCCGACTGCCGCCACTCGGCGCCGGTCCGCTTGACCGTGCCGACCGGGGTGATCACGGCGGCCGTGCCGCAGGCGAAGACCTCGGTGAGGGTGCCGTTCTCCGAGTCGCGCTGCCACTGGTCGATGGAGACCCTGGCCTCCTCGGACTCGTAGCCGAGGTCACGGGCGACGGTCAGGAGGCTGTCACGGGTGACGCCCTCCAGGATCGAGCCGGACAGGGTGGGGGTGACGATCTTGTCCCCGTACACGAAGTACAGGTTCATGCCGCCGAGTTCCTCGACCCACTTGTGCTCGACCGCGTCGAGGTAGCAGACCTGGTCGCAGCCCTGGGCGGCGGCCTCGGCCTGGGCGAGCAGGCTGGCCGCGTAGTTGCCGCCGGTCTTGGCGTCGCCCATGCCGCCGGGGACGGCGCGGACCCGGTCCTCGGAGGCCCAGATGGAGACCGGCCTGACGCCACCGGGGAAGTAGGCGCCGGCCGGGGAGGCGATCACCAGGAAGAGGTACTCGTTGGCCGGCTTGACGCCCAGGCCGACCTCGGTGGCGATCATGAAGGGGCGCAGGTAGAGGGACTCCTCGCCGCCGTGCGCCGGGACCCAGTCCTTGTCCTGCTGGACCAGGAGGTCACAGGCCTCGATGAAGGTCTCCACCGGCAGCTCGGGCATGGCGAGGCGGCGGGCGGAGCGCTGGAAGCGCTTGGCGTTCTGGTCGGGCCGGAAGGTGGCCACCGAGCCGTCGGGGCGGCGGTAGGCCTTCAGGCCCTCGAAGATCTCCTGGGCGTAGTGCAGGACGTTGGTGGCCGGGTCGAGCGGGATCGGCGCGTACGGGACGAGCTGGCCGTCGTGCCAGCCGCGGCCCTCGGTCCACTTGATCGTCACCATGTGGTCGGTGAAGTGGCGGCCGAATCCGGGGTTGGCGAGGATCGCCTCGCGCTCGGCGGCGGCGGTCGGGTGCGCGGACGGCTTGAGCTCGATCGTGGGCGTCGTCATGAGTGGTAGTCCTTCACCGGTTGTAGTAGTGGCCGCGCTCACACCCCTGTCGTAGGACGTCCGAGCATTCCCTCATACCGCGGCTTCGCGTTCGATTATCGCGCGGGGGCCTGGGTGGAAGGAATCGGGGTGAAAGCGGAGCCGGGGTTGATGGTGGCACCCGGTGGCAGGCACGGGGAAGCCGCCGGATGCGTGTGCGACCCGGCGGCTTCGAAAGTCTTCGTGAGGCTTCGAGTGGCCTGGGGGTCCCCCCAGGCTTTTCGAGCTCTGGGGACGGGTCAGCCGGCTACTCGTACGGCCAGCGCGTCGCCGATCTCCGAGGTGGAGCGGGCGGGCTTGCCCTGGCGCTCGGTGAGGTCGGCGGTGACCGCTTCCTCGACGCGGGCGGCCTCGGCCTCGTAGCCGAGGTGGCGCAGCAGCAGGGCGACGGACAGGACCGTGGCGGTCGGGTCCGCCTTGCCCTGGCCGGCGATGTCGGGCGCGGAACCGTGGACCGGCTCGAACATCGAGGGGAACTCGCGGGAGGGGTTGATGTTGCCGCTCGCCGCGACGCCGATGCCGCCGGAGACGGCCGCGGCGAGGTCGGTGATGATGTCGCCGAAGAGGTTGTCGGTGACGATCACGTCGAACCGGGCCGGGTCGGTGACCAGGTAGATGGTGGCCGCGTCGACGTGGATGTAGTCCGTGGTGACCTCGGGGAACTCCTCGGCCACCTTGGTGAAGATGTTCGTCCACAGGTGCCCCGCGAAGGTCAGCACGTTGTTCTTGTGGACCAGCGTGAGCTTCTTGCGGGGGCGGGCCTGGGCGCGGGCGAAGGCGTCCCGGACGACCCGCTCGACACCGTAGGCGGTGTTGACGGACACCTCGGTGGCGACCTCGTGCTCGGTGCCCTTGCGGATGGTGCCGCCGTTGCCGGTGTAGGGGCCCTCGGTGCCCTCACGGACCACGACGAAGTCGATCTCGGGCTCGCCGGCCAGCGGGGTGGCGACACCGGGGAGGAGCTTCGACGGACGCAGGTTGACGTGGTGGTCGAAGGCGAAGCGGAGCTTCAGCAGGAAGCCGCGCTCCAGGACGCCGGACGGGACGCTCGGGTCGCCGATCGCGCCCAGCAGGATGGCGTCGTGCTGCTTCAGCGCGTCGAGGTCGGCGTCGGTGAGGGTCTCACCGGTGGCGTGGTAGCGCCGGGCGCCGAAGTCGTACTCCTTGGTCTCCAGCTTCACATCCTGCGGGAGGACGGCGGTGAGGACCTTGAGGCCTTCGGCCACGACTTCCTGCCCGATGCCGTCACCGGGGATCACTGCGAGATCGATGCTGCGAGACATGCTCGGCACCCTACTCTTCGTCCCATGGGATGACACACACCGTCCGCCATGCGGACGGGGGACCGGTCATCCCGTCGCCCGGCGTTCACCCGTACGCAGGGCGGTTGTCGACGTGTGCTGGGCATCTTTGCGGCATGGACGTCCCCGACTTCGGCATTCCGCCGCGTCTCGCGGCCCGGATGAGCATGGCCGAACAGTACGAGTACCTGCGCACCCGGCTGGTGAGCCGCCGCACCCTGGTGACGGCGGGCGCGGTGGCGGGCGGTGGTCTGCTGGCCGGCTGCGCGGGGAGGTCGGCGAGCCCGGCGCCGGCCACCTCGGCGGTCCGGGGTGCGGCGGTCCCGCCGTTCGGCCGCCATCTCGCCTTCGGTGCCGACCCGGGACGGCAGATGCGGATCTCCTGGCAGGTGCCCTCCCCCGTCCGCCGGCCGTTCGTCCGGATCGGCACCCGGCCCGACGACCTTGCCCGGCGCGTCGACGCGGAGGTACGGCACCTGCACACACCCGGCGTGCAGGGCGTGCGCCCGGTGGTCGAGCAGTACTACCTGCACGCGGCGGTCGACGGCCTCGCCCCCGGCACCACCTACTACTACGGCGTCGGCCACGAGGGCTGGGACCCGGCCGCCCCGGGCCACCGCTCCGCCGTCACCCCCTTCCGCACCGCGCCCGCGAGCCCGGAGCGGTTCGTGTTCACGGCCTTCGGCGACCAGGGCGTCGGCCGGGCCGCGCTGGCCGGTGACAACGCGCTGCTCAAGCAGGAACCCGCGTTCCACCTGCACGCTGGTGACATCTGCTACGCCGACGGCAACGGCGCCGGGAAGACCTCGGACGGCTACGACGCCCGCGAGTGGGACCGGTTCCTGAAGCAGAACGACCCGGTGGCGCGGTCGGTGCCGTGGATGGTGACGACCGGCAACCACGACATGGAGGCCTGGTACTCCCCCGACGGCTACGGCGGCCAGTACGCCCGCTTCGCCCTCCCGGACAACGGCTTCGACCCGCGCGGTGCGCCGGGCGTGTACGCGTTCACGTACGGCAACGTCGGCTTCGTGGCGCTGGACGCGAACGACGTGTCGTACGAGATTCCCGCCAACCTCGGCTACAGCGGCGGCCGGCAGACGGCGTGGCTGGAGCGCAAGCTGAAGGAGCTGCGGGCGGCCGGGGACGTGGACTTCGTCGTGGTCTTCTTCCACCACTGCGCGTACTCGACGTCCTCGCACGCCTCCGACGGCGGCGTCCGCGCGGCCTGGCTGCCGTTGTTCGCCCGGTACCAGGTGGACCTGGTGATCAACGGACACAACCACGTCTACGAGCGCACCGACGCGGTGAAGGACGGCCGGGTCGGCCGCGCGGTCCCGGTCGGCGGCTCGACCGACCCGACCCGGGACGGAATCGTCCACGTCACGGCGGGCGGCGGCGGACGGGCCCTGTACGCGTTCCCCTCCGGGGTGCAGGACAGCTACGAGGGGCACGTCACCCGGCACGGCGCGGTGGACAGCTTCCACTGGGCCGAGGGGCAGCACAACGCGGCCGAGACGGTGGAGTGGTCGCGGGTGCGGTACACCGGCTTCTCCTTCCTCAAGGTCGAGGCGGAGCCGGGCGGCACCCCGCGGCTGAAGGTGTCGGCGCTGGCCCAGAACGGGGCCCGGATCGACCACTTCGAGATACGGCGCGGCGGCTGATCCCGGAGTACGGCGCGGCCGTCCCGGCCACGCCGTACCCCCTGCGGGTGCGGCTCCCGATCAGCGGGCCGCTGCCGGTCAGTGCCCGGTCTCACCGCCGTTGTCACGACGGTCGAGGGCGCGCTGGAGGGCGGCGGCTGCGTTCTTGCGCTCGGAGTCGCTCGTGCGGGACACGTGGCGGACTCGGCGGCGGACGGTCGTCTCGGCCATGGGAATCGACTCCTTCGGCATACGGGGAGTACGGCAGGGGGGTTACGAGACGCCGGAAGGGGCGGGGAGCGAGGGCCGCAGGGGTTGCCTGCACGGGGCCCGGCTCACGACCGCCATTCGCTTGATCGAGCGAGACGTTCGGCTCCTACAAAAGTAAGGGAGCGGCCCGCTTCTGTCTGCACAATTACTCGGACTTCCTACTATCTGAGACGGCCGGGCCGGCCATCCGGCCCTGAACAGGGCTTTCAGTGGACCGCGCGGCGGCTACCAGGGGACCGGGCCGTGCCGGTCGATGAAGCGGCCGGTGCCGGCGCCGGCCGGTTCGGTGGCGAGCCGGACGATCGCGTCGGTGCCCTCGGTGACGGTCTGCGGACCGCTGTGGGCGTTGAGGTCGGTCGCCGTGTAGCCGGGGTCGACGGCGTTGACGCGGATGTCCTTGAATGCCTTGGCGTACTGGGTGGTGAGCATGACCAGGGCCGCCTTGGAGGAGGTGTACAGCGGTGCCACGACGGTGGACTCGACGCGGTCCGGCTCGTGGGTGACGGCGACCGACCCCAGTCCGCTGCTGACGTTGACCACGACCGGGTCCGCCGATTCGCGCAGCAGCGGCAGGAACGCGGTGGTCGTGCGGATGACGCCGAAGAGGTTGACGTCGAAGACGGCGAGGGCGTCGGCGGCGGTGAGCCCGGCCGGGTCGGCGCCCGGTTCGGCGACACCGGCGTTGTTGACGAGGACGTCGATCCTGCCCTCGTGGGCGGCCACGTCGGCGGCCGCGGCGGCGACCGAGGCGTCGTCGGTGACGTCGATCCGCACGAACCGCGCGCCGAGCGCGTCCGCCGCGGCGGCGCCCTGCTCCGGGTCGCGGGCGCCGACGAGCACGGTGTGGCCGAGCTCGACGAGACGGCGGGCGGTCTCCCGGCCGAGCCCCTTGTTGGCTCCGGTGATGAAGGTGATGGTCATGGCTCGATCCTGCGCGGCGCCCGGACGCGGTGCCAGGGACGCCCGGACCGTAGGAACGGCGGTACCAGGATCGCCGAGGAGGCAGGATGGCGGACATGACCGGGAAAACGACGACCGACCTGGGGACCACCATCCGGGCCTGGCGGGAGCGACTGTCACCGTCGGACCTGGGACTGCCGGTCGGCCCCGCCCGGCGCGCGCCGGGACTGCGCCGCGAGGAACTCGCCGACCGCGCGGGGGTGTCCGTCGACTACGTGGTCCGCCTGGAGCAGGGCCGGGCCACCGCGCCCTCCGGGCAGGTGGTCGCCGCCCTCGCCCGCGCCCTGCGGCTGACCCGCACCGAGCGGGAGCACCTCTACCGCATGGCCGGGCTGCTGCCCCCGGACGACGGCCCGATCCCCGACCGCCTCCCGCCGGGCGTGCACCGCGTGCTGAACCGGCTCGGCGACGTCGCGGTCGCCGTGTTCACCGCGCACTGGCAGCTGCTGTGCTGGAACCCCGCCTGGGCCGCGCTGCTCGGCGACCCGTCGGACATACCGCCCCAGCTGCGCAACCTCGCCCGCGAGCGGTTCCCGGTGGGCGGCGAGGCGGCCCGGCTCTCGGCGTGGCCGGTGCGGGTGGCGAACGGCGACGACTCCGACCTCGCGATCGTGTCGGACCTGCGCCGGGCCACCGGCCGCTTCCCGCACGACGTCCGGCTGGCCGAGCTGATCCGGGAACTGGCCGGGGGCAACGAGCGGTTCGCCCGGCTGTGGGCGAACGGCACGGTGGCCGCCCACCGCGAGGACCGCAAGACGGTCGAGCATCCGGAGGTCGGTCCGGTGGAGGTGGACTGCGACGTCCTCACGGACGGCGATTCGGAACTGAAGATCGTGATCCTGTCGGCGGCGCCGGGCAGCTCGGACCAGGCCGGGCTGTGGGCCCTGTTCCGGCCGTGGGAACGGGGCGGGAAGCCTGCTCGTGGGTCAGGCTTCCCGCCCCGTGCTCGGGTGGAGTGACGGCGGGGGTCAGCCCATGTGCGGGTACGTGTAGTCGGTCGGCGGGACCAGGGTCTCCTTGATCGCCCGGGTCAGCGTCCAGCGCAGCAGGTTCTGCGGGGCACCGGCCTTGTCGTTGGTGCCGGAGGCCCGGCCACCGCCGAAGGGCTGCTGGCCGACGACGGCACCGGTCGACTTGTCGTTGATGTAGAAGTTGCCCGCCGCGTAGCGGAGCTTCTCCATCGTGTACGCGGCGGCCGCGCGGTCGTTGGCGATGACCGAACCCGTCAGCGCGTAGTCCGACACCGACTCCATCTGGGTCAGCATCTCGTCGTACGTGTCGTCCTCGTAGACGTGCACGGCGAGGAACGGGCCGAAGTACTCGGTGCGGAACACCTCGTTCTCCGGGTCGTCGCAGACGACGACCGTCGGGCGGACGAACCAGCCGACCGAGTCGTCGTAGGAGCCGCCCGCCACGATCTCGCAGGACGGGTCGGTCTTCGCGCGGTCGATCGCGGCCTTGTTCTTGGCGAAGGCACGCTCGTCGATCACGGCGCCGATGAAGTTCGTCAGGTCGGTGACGTCACCCATGGTCAGGTAGTCGACCTCGGCGGCGAACTCCTCGCGGAAACCGGAGTTCCAGATGGACGCCGGGATGTACGCGCGGGAGGTGGCGGAGCACTTCTGGCCCTGGTACTCGAAGGCACCGCGGGTCAGGGCGGTCTTGAGGACGGCCCGGTCGGCGCTCGGGTGGGCGACGAGGAAGTCCTTGCCGCCGGTCTCGCCCACCAGGCGCGGGTAGGTGCGGTACTTCTCGATGTTGGCGCCGACCGTCTTCCACAGGTACTGGAAGGTCTTGGTGGAGCCGGTGAAGTGGATGCCGGCCAGGTCCCGGTGGTTCAGGGCGACCTCGGAGACCTCGATGCCGTCACCGGTGACCAGGTTGATGACGCCCTTGGGCAGACCGGCCTCCTCCAGCAGCCGCATCAGCAGGACGGCCGCGTGGGTCTGGGTCGGCGACGGCTTCCAGACGACGACGTTGCCCATCAGGGCGGGGGCCGTCGGCAGGTTGCCCGCGATGGCGGTGAAGTTGAACGGCGTGATCGCGTAGACGAAGCCCTCCAGGGGGCGGTGGTCCATGCGGTTCCAGACGCCCGGGGAGTTGGCCGGGGGCTGCTCGGCCAGGATCTGGCGGGCGTAGTGGACGTTGAACCGCCAGAAGTCGATCAGCTCGCAGGGCGTGTCGATCTCGGCCTGCTGGGCGGTCTTGGACTGGCCGAGCATGGTGGAGGCGGCGAGGGTCTCGCGCCAGGGGCCGGAGAGCAGTTCGGCGGCGCGCAGGATGATCGCGGCGCGGTCGTCGAAGGACATCGCGCGCCAGGCGGGCGCGGCGGCGAGGGCGGCGTCGATGGCGTCCTGGGCGTCCTGCCGGGTGGCGTGACGGCCGGTGCCGATGACGGACTTGTGGTTGTGCGGCTGCACCACCTGGAAGGGCTCGCCGCCGCCGAGCCGCTTCTCGCCGCCGATGGTCATCGGCAGCTCGATCGGGTTCTCGGCGAGCTCCTTGAGCTTCGCCTCCAGGCGGGTGCGCTCGGCCGAGCCGGGGGCATAGCCGTGCACCGGCTCGTTGACGGGGGCGGGGACCTGGGTCACAGCGTCCATGGGTTCCGTAACTCCTTGTACGTGAGCGGGTGTTGAGGCTTGTCGAGGGGGGTCTCAGCCCTTGCTGACCATCGAGCGCAGGAAGAAACGCAGGTTCGCCGGCTTCTCCGCCAGTCTGCGCATGCTGTGCCTTCCCGGGGGACAACCCCCGGACCCCCGGCCGAAGCCGCGGCACAGGTCGGTCGTATCAGTCACGAGTGATCATGCTCCGCAGGAAGAAACGCAGGTTCGCCGGCTTCTCCGCCAGTCTGCGCATGAAGTAGCCGTACCAGTCGGTGCCGTACGCGGTGTAGACGCGCATCCGGTGGCCTTCGGCGGCGAGCCGGAGGTGTTCGTCGCTGCGGATGCCGTACAGCATCTGGAACTCGTACTCGTCGGGCTTGCGTCCGGCGCGCCGGGCGAGTTCCTGGGCTATGGAGATCAGGCGCGGGTCGTGGGAGCCGACCATCGGGTACCCCTCGCCCTCCATCAGGGTGCGCAGGATCCGCACGTACGCCTTGTCGATCTCGCTCTTCTGCTGGTGGGCGACCTCGGCGGGCTCCTTGTAGGCGCCCTTGACCAGGCGGACCCGGCTGCCCGCGGCGGCGAGCCGGCGGGCGTCGGACTCGGTGCGGAAGAGGTATGCCTGGATGACGCAGCCGGTCCCCGGGAAGTCCTTCCGCAGCTCCTCGTGGATGGCGAACATGGAGTCGAGGGTGGTGTGGTCCTCGGCGTCGAGGGTGACGGTCGTACCGATGGCGGCGGCGGCCTCGACGACGGGCCGGACGTTCGCGAGGGCCAGCTCGTGGCCGCCGGGCAGCGCCTGGCCGAACATGGACAGCTTGACCGACATCTCGACGCGCTCGCCCAGGCCCAGGGTGCGCAGGTGCTCGACGAGCGCCAGGTAGGCGTCCCGGGCGGCGGCGGCCTGCTCGGGGCTGGTGATGTCCTCGCCGACGACGTCCATCGTCAGCTCCAGGCCGCGGCCCGTGAGCTCTTCGATGACCGGGACGATGTCACCGACCGTCTCACCGGGGATGAAGCGGTCGACGACCTGCTTCGTCACCGGGGCCGCCGAGATCAGGCGACGCATCCGGTCGCTGCGCGACGCGGCGAGAATCACGGGACCCAGCACGGGGCACCTCCACAACACATGCCGGAAAAGCCGCGATCCGACGATGTGGACACGGCAAGGGGAACCACCGTGAAAGGTAGGGATCTCTTGGATCGTCGGCCATCGACAGCTGTCACGCATCCCCGCCGGAGATCTCAGACAGATGTATGAAGGCCGCCACGGATTGCGGGAGAATGCCCGGGTGACGTCGGAATTCAAGGGTGACTACCAGGAGCTGGTCGACGAGATCTCGGAGCTGCTGGGCGTCCCCGCGACCCTGGAGAACCGCGACTTCGAGCTGATCGCCTTCGGGGCGTACGACAGCGAGGGCGACCTGGACCCGTCCGCGCTGGACCCGGTCCGCACCCGTTCGATCCTGACCCGGCGTTCCACGGCGGCGGTCCGTACCTGGTTCGAGGGCTTCGGCATCACCCGGGCGACCGGCCCGGTCCGGATCCCGCCGACCCCGGAGGCGGGGGTGTACCGGGGCAGGATCTGCCTGCCGGTACGCCATCGGGGTGTCGTCCTCGGGTACGTCTGGCTCCTGGACGGCGATCCCGGCCCGACGGACGCCCAGCTGGCCGCGGCCATGGGGGTGGCCGGGCGGATCGGCGCGCTGCTCGCGGACGAGGCGCAGGCCGGGGCGGGGCTGAGCCGGGAGCTGCGGGCGGTGCTGGTCGCGGAGCGCGGCTGGCAGCAGGACATGGCGGTGGCCGAGCTGCGTACGGCCCTGGGGACGCGCGGCGACGGCCCGCACACGCTGGTCTGTGTCGCCCCCTGGCCGTCCGCCGACCCGGACGACGCCCCGTCCCCGCGCACGGTTCCGCACGCGGCCGCGCTGTGCACCCTGCCGTGGGGGGCGACGGGGCACAGCCTGGCGGTACTGGTCCGGCTGCGCAGCACCCAGGTGGCCGCGCCCGCGCTGGCGGCGGCGGCCCGGCTGCTCAAGGAGGCCGAGGAGGCCCAGCAGGCCCGTTCGGCGGCGGCACGCGGGGCCGGGGCGCGGACGGCGGCGGCCGTGGCGGCGGGGTTCGCCGCGGGCCCGGCGGTGCCGGCGTCGGTCGCGGGGGTGGGCGACGCCAGGACCGGGCTGGCCGAGCTGGGGGCCGTCTGGCAGGAGGCCGCCGCGGCCGCCCGCGCCGCGCTGGCGGAACCCCGGTTCGGGCCGGTGGCGCAGTGGGCGCGCATCGGCCCCTACCGGCTGCTGACCGCGCTGCCGCCGGAGGCGTCCCGCGACCCTGCCGTGGCCCCACTGCTCACCGCGGCCCACCGCGAACTGGCCAGGACCGCCGAGGTCTACCTGGACTGCGCGGGCCAGGCGGGCCGCACGGCCGCGACCCTCGGCATCCACCGGCAGACCCTCTACTACCGCCTGTCCCGCGTCGAGCAGCTCACCGGCCTCGACCTGGACGACGGGGAGGACCGGCTGCTGCTGCACATGGCGCTGAAGGGGGCTCGACTGCCCTGAGGGGCCCCGATCCCGCGGAGGGCGCCTTGTTGCGCGAGTGGCGGGACCGCGGCCTGATCGCCGCCGTCGACAAGGTGGACCCCGATCTCCTCGACCACGCCAGGGAGTTCGGCACCAGGGTCGTCAGCAGTGACAACTTCGCGGACCACCGGGGCGAGCAGGTGCGGCTACAGGCGGCTGCGTCGCGCCTGGTCCTGACGCCGTACGCGGTCCGGGCGGGTCACGCCCGGGTGACGGCCGCCACGATCTGCCGCAGGCCCTCGGTGAGGGTGTCGCCGTCGGGTGCGGTCTTCGGGTCGAAGGTCCACTGGGAGATCAGGCCGGACATCAGGGTCATGCAGAAGCGGCCCAGGGTGTCGGCGGTCTCGTCGGAGACCTCGTCCTCCGGCACGCCCATCAGCAGCGAGGTCAGCCCCCGGCCGCCCTCGCGCTGGGCGCGGGCCAGCTGGTCGCGCACCTCGGGCAGCTGGTCGCCCATCGCCACGACCTCCACGCTGAGCCGCCACATCGTGCCGGGCTCGCGCATGGTGGCGACGATGTTCGACCAGACCTCGCGGAACCGTTCGAGCGAGCCGGGCGCGCTGGTGAGTCCGGTGTCGTCGCCCTCGAAGGACATCTCCTCCACCAGGGCGATGTAGGCCTGGGCGAGCAGCGCGTCCTTGGAGCCGTAGTGGTAGCCGATCGAGGCGAGGTTGGTCCCCGACTCCCTGACGATGTCGCGCGCCGTCGTCCGCGCGAACCCCTTCTCCAGCAGGCAGCGCTTGGCGCCGTCCAGCAGATCCTCACGGTGTCCCATGCGGACCAGCCTACCCCCGGATCCATACAGACGTCCTAGACGCATGACTCATACAAGCGTTCTAGACAAGCGTTTAAGACGCCCGTACATTCGTCGGCATGACGAACCCGAAGAGCACGACCGCCCCCGCAGGTGCGGGGCGCCGCGAATGGACCGCGCTCGGCGTGCTGATGCTGCCGCTGCTGCTGGTCTCGATGGACGTCTCGGTCCTCTACTTCGCCCTCCCGGCGATCGGCGCCGACCTCAGGCCGAGCGGCACCCAGCAGCTGTGGATCCTGGACGTCTACGGCTTCGTCCTGGCCGGCCTGCTGATGACGATGGGCGCGCTGGGCGACCGCATCGGCCGCCGGCGCCTGCTGCTGATCGGCGCCACGGCCTTCGGCGGCGCCTCGCTGCTCGCCGCCTACGCCGACAGCGCCGGCACCCTGATCGCCGCCCGCGCGGTCCTCGGCGTCGGCGGCGCGACCCTGATGCCGTCGACGATGGCCCTGCTGCGCACGATGTTCACCGACCCCGGCCAGCGCGCGAAGGCGATCGGCCTGTGGTCCGGGGTGATGACCGGCGGGATCGCGCTCGGCTCGGTGATGAGCGGCATCCTCGTGGAGCACTTCTGGTGGGGCTCGGTCTTCCTGGTCAACCTCCCGGCGATGGCCCTGCTCCTGCTCCTCGGCCCGGTCCTGCTCCCGGAGTCCCGCAACCCCTCCCCCGGCCGCTTCGACTGGCTGAGCGTCCCGCTCTCGATGGCCGCCGTGCTCCCCGTGATCTACGGCGTCAAGGAGATCCCCTCAGAGGGCTGGCACCCGCTGTACGTCGTCTCGGTCACCGTCGGCCTGGTCTTCGCGGCCCTCTTCGTCCACCGCCAGCGCACCACCGGCTCCCCGCTGATCCCGCCCGCGCTGCTCAGGGGCCGCGGCTTCACCCCGGCGCTGGTCCTGAACCTCGTCGCCTCACTGGCCATGATGGGCTCGGCGATCTTCACCACGCAGTACCTCCAGTCGGTCCTCGGGATGAGCCCGCTCGCCGCCGCGCTGTGGAGCCTGGTGCCCTCGGTGTTCATCGGGGTCGCCGGTCCGCTCACCGCACAGCTGGTGCAGCGGGGCGTGGACCGCGGGTACGTCGTCGCGGGCGGCTTCGCGGCGATGGCGGCCGGGTTCGTCCTGCTCGCCCTCCTCGGCACCGACTCGCTGTGGCTGGTGCTGACCGGCGCCGGGGTGCTCGCCTGCGGGATGGTGGCGATCATGTCCCAGCTGACCGACCTCGCGATGGCCGGGGCACCGGTGGAACGGGCGGGTACCGCCTCCGCCCTGCTGGAGACCAGCGCGGAGTTCGGCGGGGCGCTCGGCATGGCCGTGCTCGGGTCGATAGGCACCGCCGTCTACCGCCACGAGATGCCGGCCACGGCTCCGGCGGCCGCCCGCGAGACGCTGAGCGGCGCGCTCGCCGCGGCGGCGGGGTTGCCCGGCCGGGCCGGTGAGTCCCTGCTGGCCACGGCGCGGGAGGCGTTCACCAGCGGGATGCAGGGGGCGGCGATCGCGGGGGCGGTGCTGCTGGTGGCGGCCGCGGTGGGAGCGGGGGTGACGCTGCGCTCCGCCGGCGACTAGGGCCCTTCTGATGGATCTCCGTGGGAGTCGCGGCGTTCGGTGCGTGCGATCGGCGTGCGGGGCGTCGCGACGCCGCGGAGATCCATCAGAAGGGCCCTAGGCGGACGCGCGGACACCGAACACACGAACGCCGGGTGGGCCGACTTCCGTCGGCCCACCCGGCGTTCGCTGCGTTACCGCTAGACCAGGTTGACGGAGCGGGCCGACGTGGCGCCGATCTCCGTCTCGACCTCGGCCAGCACGGCCGGGGCGACCGTGTCGTCCACGGTGAGGACGGCCAGCGCCTCACCGCCCACCGCCGCGCGGGCCACCTGCATGCCGGCGATGTTGATGCCCGCCTCGCCGAGGATGCGGCCGACGGTGCCGACGACGCCCGGCCGGTCCTCGTAGCGCAGGACCAGCAGGTGGTCGGCGACGGCGAGGTCGACGTCGTAGTCGCCGACCGCGACGATCTTCTGGATGTGCTTGGGGCCGGCCAGCGTGCCGGAGACCGACACCTCCTCGCCGTCCGAGAGGGTGCCGCGCACGGTCACCACGTTGCGGTGGTCGGTGGCCTCGGAGCTGGTGGTGAGGCGGACCTCGACGCCCCGCTCCTGGGCGAACAGCGGCGCGTTCACGTAGGAGACGGTCTCGTCGACGACGTCCTCGAAGACGCCCTTGAGCGCGGACAGCTCCAGCACCTTCACGTCGTGCTGGGTGATCTCGCCGTAGACCTCGACGTCGAGGCGGACCGCGACCTCACCCGCGAGCGCGGTGAAGATGCGGCCGAGGCGCTCGGCGAGGGGCAGGGCCGGCTTGACGTCCTCGGCGATGACACCGCCCTGGACGTTCACCGCGTCCGGGACCAGCTCACCGGCGAGGGCGAGGCGGACCGACCTGGCGACCGCGATGCCGGCCTTCTCCTGGGCCTCGTCGGTGGAGGCGCCCAGGTGCGGGGTGCAGACGACCTGGTCCAGCTCGAAGAGCGGGGAGTCGGTGCACGGCTCCTTCGCGTACACGTCGAGGCCGGCGCCGGCGACCCGCCCCTCCTTGAGCGCCGCGTACAGCGCCTCCTCGTCGACGATGCCACCGCGCGCGGCGTTGACGATCCGCACCGACGGCTTGACCTTGCGCAGCGCCTCGTCGCCGATCAGGCCGACCGTCTCGGGGGTCTTCGGGAGGTGCACGGTGATGAAGTCGGCGACTTCGAGCAGCTCGTCCAGCGACAGCACCTTGACGCCCATCTGGGCGGCTCGGGCGGGCTGGATGTAGGGGTCGTAGGCGACGACCTTCATGCCGAAGGCCGACATCCGCTGCGCGACCAGGGCGCCGATGCGGCCGAGGCCGACGACACCGAGGGTCTTCTCTGCGAGCTCGACGCCGGTGTACTTGCTGCGCTTCCACTCGCCGTTCTTCAGCGCGGAGTTCGCCTGCGGGATGTGCCGCGCGGTGGAGATCAGCAGACCGCAGGCCAGCTCGGCGGCGGTCACGATGTTGGAGGTCGGGGCGTTCACGACCATCACGCCGGCCTTGGTGGCGGCGGAGACGTCCACGTTGTCCAGGCCGACGCCGGCTCGTGCGACGACCTTGAGCTTCTTCGCCGCGGCGATGGCCTCGGCGTCGACCTTGGTGGCGGAGCGGATCAGGATCGCGTCCACGTCGGCGATGGCGGGGAGCAGTTCGGCTCGGTCTGCTCCGTTGGCGTGCCGGATCTCGAAGTCCGGGCCCAGCGCGTCGACAGTGGCGGGCGACAGCTCTTCAGCGATGAGTACGACAGGTTTCGAGCTCACGTGAGTCCTCACAGGTCCAATGCGGACGGCCGTCCCGACGGCCGCAGGCGGTGGAGGGGGGAGCGGCGCCGAGGAGTGTGCGGTGCGGTCCCGCGCCCGCCGCGGCAGCGGCTGCGTGTGACAGCCGGTGCGTGCTCTCGGTGTGCCGGGCGAAGGTCCTCGTAGCGCAGCTACTAGGGCCTTTGACCGACGCGGCGAGAGTGCGTGCCGGGCGGCGTGGGGGTGTGCCGCACATTCCTCGGTGTCGCTAAGCCGCGGAGACGCACGACGCTGTGGGCCTGACGCGTATGTAGTACGGCAGTGTAGTGGCGTGGCCGGGGTCGTCCTGCGCCTCTGCGGAAGGATCACCCGTCCGAGATTCGACGGGGTGGACAACGGGGCCGGAGCAGTGCGCTCCGGCCCCGTCGCTGAGGCTTACGCCTCCTCGTTCACCCAGCTCATCAGCTTGCGCAGCTGCTTGCCGGTGGTCTCCAGCAGGTGCTCGGAGTCCGCGGTCTTGTACTCGTTGTACTTCTTCAGACCGCCGTGGTACTCCTCCATCCAGTTGTTGGCGAAGGTGCCGTCCTGGATCTCCGCGAGGACCTTCTTCATCTCCGCCTTGGTGGCGTCGGTGATGATCCGCGGACCGGTGACGTAGTCGCCCCACTCGGCGGTCTCGGAGACCGACCAGCGCATCTTCTCCAGGCCGCCCTCGTACATCAGGTCGACGATGAGCTTGAGCTCGTGCAGGCACTCGAAGTAGGCGATCTCCGGCTGGTAGCCGGCCTCGACCAGGGTCTCGAAACCGGCCTTCACCAGGGCGGAGGTACCGCCGCAGAGAACGGCCTGCTCGCCGAAGAGGTCGGTCTCGGTCTCCTCGGTGAAGGTCGTCTTGATGACGCCGGCGCGGGTGCCGCCGATGCCCTTGGCGTACGACAGGGCCAGCGCGAAGCCGTTGCCGGTGGCGTCCTGCTCGACGGCCACGATGCAGGGGACGCCGCGGCCCTCCTCGTACTGGCGGCGCACCAGGTGGCCCGGGCCCTTCGGGGCGACCATGCAGACGTCGACGCCGGCCGGGGGCTTGATGAAGCCGAAGCGGATGTTCAGGCCGTGACCGAAGAACAGGGCGTCGCCGTCGTTCAGGTTGGGGGCGATCGACTCCTCGTAGACCTTGGCCTGGATCGGGTCCGGGACCAGGATCATGATGACGTCGGCCTCGGCGGCGGCCTCGGACGGGGTCACCACGCGCAGGCCCTGCTCCTCGGCCTTCGCCCTGGACTGGGAGCCCTCGTGCAGACCGACACGGACGTCGACACCGGAGTCGCGCAGCGACAGCGCGTGGGCGTGGCCCTGGCTGCCGTAGCCGATGACCGCGACCTTGCGGCCCTGGATGATGGACAGGTCGGCGTCAGCGTCGTAGAACAGCTCGGCCACTTTGGGTTCTCTCCTTGGTGTGCAGATGTTGCGTCCCACCGTATGACGGCGGGCGGAAGGGAAGTCTCGGGGTCTCGGCATACGGGCGGCCGACGGCCGTCGGCCGCCCGTGTCAAGCCGGGTACAAGCCTTACGCGGAACGGTCGAGGGCGCGCAGCGAGCGGTCCGTGATCGACCGGGCGCCGCGGCCGATCGCGATGGTGCCGGACTGGACCAGTTCCTTGATGCCGAACGGCTCCAGCATCTTGAGCATGGCGGTCAGCTTCTCGCTGCTTCCGGTGGCCTCGATGGTGACGGCCTCCGGGGAGACGTCGACGGTCTTGGCACGGAACAGCTGGACGATCTCAACGATCTGGGAGCGCGTCTCGTTGTCGGCGCGCACCTTCACCAGAACGAGTTCCCGCTGAACGGCCGAACCCGGCTCCAGTTCGACGATCTTCAGCACCTCGACGAGCTTGTTGAGCTGCTTGGTGACCTGTTCGAGCGGCAGGGCCTCGACGCTCACCACGATCGTGATGCGGGAGATGTCGGCGTGCTCGGTGACCCCGACGGCGAGCGAGTCGATGTTGAAGCCGCGGCGGGAGAAGAGGGCCGCGATGCGGGCCAGGATGCCCGGCTTGTTCTCCACCAGGACGGAGAGCGTGTGCTTGGACATGTTTTCTGCGTCTCTCTCGCTCAGTCGTCTTCGTTGTCGCCGAAGTCGGGGCGGACGTCCCGGGCGGCCAGGATCTCGTCGTTGGAGGTGCCGGCGGCGACCATCGGCCACACCATGGCGTCCTCGTGGACGATGAAGTCGACGACGACGGGGCGGTCGTTGATGGAGTTCGCCTCTTCGATGACCTTGTCGAGGTCGTCCGGGGACTCGCAGCGGATGGCGTGGCAGCCCATGGCCTCCGACAGCTTGACGAAGTCGGGGACCCGGGTGCCGCGCGCGTCCGGGTTGACGTCGTCCGGCCCGGAGTGCAGCACCGTGTTGGAGTACCGCTGGTTGTAGAAGAGGGTCTGCCACTGGCGGACCATCCCGAGGGCGCCGTTGTTGATGATGGCGACCTTGATCGGGATGTTGTTCAGGGCGCAGGTGGTGAGCTCCTGGTTGGTCATCTGGAAGCAGCCGTCGCCGTCGACCGCCCAGACGGTGTTGCCGGGCGCGCCGGCCTTGGCGCCCATGGCGGCCGGGACCGCGTAGCCCATGGTTCCGGCGCCGCCGGAGTTCAGCCAGGTGGCGGGCTTCTCGTACTGGATGAAGTGCGCGGCCCACATCTGGTGCTGGCCGACGCCCGCCGCGAAGATCGTGCCCTCCGGGGCGAGCTGCCCGATGCGCTCGATGACCTGCTGCGGGGAGAGCGAGCCGTTGTCCGGCTGGTCGTAGCCGAGCGGGTAGGTGTCGCGCCACCGGGAGAGGTCCTTCCACCATGCGGTGTAGTCACCCTGGTGGCCCTCGCTGTGCTCCTTCTGCACGGCCTGGATCAGGTCGGCGATGACCTCGCGGGCGTCCCCGACGATCGGCACGTCGGCGGCGCGGTTCTTGCCGATCTCCGCGGGGTCGATGTCGGCGTGGACGATCTTCGCGTACGGGGCGAAGCTGTCCAGCTTGCCGGTGACACGGTCGTCGAAGCGGGCTCCGAGGGCGACGATCAGGTCGGCCTTCTGCAGCGCGGTGACGGCGGTGACCGCACCGTGCATGCCCGGCATTCCCACGTGCAGCGGGTGGCTGTCGGGGAACGCGCCGAGCGCCATCAGGGTGGTGGTGACGGGCGCTCCGGTGAGTTCGGCGAGGACCTTCAGCTCGGCGGTGGCGCGCGCCTTGATGACGCCGCCGCCGACGTAGAGGACGGGCCGCTTCGCGGAGGTGATCAGCTTGGCGGCCTCGCGGATCTGCTTGGCGTGCGGCTTGGTCACCGGGCGGTAGCCGGGCAGGTCCATGACCGGCGGCCAGGAGAAGGTGGTCTTCGCCTGGAGGGCGTCCTTGGCGATGTCCACCAGGACCGGGCCGGGACGGCCGGTCGAGGCGATGTGGAACGCCTGGGCGATGGTCCGCGGGATGTCCTCGGCCTTGGTGACCAGGAAGTTGTGCTTGGTGATCGGCATGGTGATGCCGACGATGTCCGCCTCCTGGAAGGCGTCCGTGCCGATCGAGGAGGACGCGACCTGCCCGGTGATCGCCACGAGCGGCACCGAGTCCATGTGCGCGTCCGCGATCGGCGTCACCAGGTTGGTGGCACCCGGGCCGCTGGTCGCCATGCAGACGCCGACCTTGCCGGTGGCCTGCGCGTAGCCGGTGGCGGCGTGACCGGCGCCCTGCTCGTGCCGGCACAGGACGTGGCGCACCCGGGTGGAGTCCATCAGCGGGTCGTAGGCGGGCAGGATCGCGCCGCCGGGGATGCCGAATACCGTGTCAGCGCCGACCTCCTCGAGGGAGCGGATGAGGGACTTCGCACCCGTGACGTGCTCGACGGGGGCGGACTGCTGTCCTCCGGAACGGGGCCGCGGCTGCGGATGGTGGGCCGCGGCGCTCTGCTCGGTCATCGGCATTCTCTTCTCGATGCTGAGGGTTTTTGCGAGGTTCGTACGGGATTCTGCTGTCGTACGCATGCTGTACGAGTGGTGCTGGTGCAACAAAAAACCCCTCGTGCCAAAAGGCAAGCGAGGGGAGCGCGCCGGTGTGGTCGCTGGGGTTTCCGGAGCCGTCTCCGGTGGGTCCCAGTTCAGCCGACGCGCTGTCCAAGTACGAGAATTCGGGTGCGCATGGGACTGACCCTCCCTCTGACGCGCACCACGTGTCAAGTGGGTGGGACGGGAGTCTCATTATGTGAGCGAAGGGCACTTCCGCCTCCGAGCACCGCGGGCACACCACTGGTGTACACCCCCGCGCCGCCCCCTGCGAAGGCCGGCTCGGCCGGTGCGTGCGGGACCGGGTAGTGGCCGGAGCCGAGCGCCCGGCGCAGCCGGTACTCGTCCACCGGGCCGGAGAAGGCCATCCCCATGCCGTGGGTGCAGCCCATCGCGCGCAGCGCGGTGACCTGTTCGGGCAGGTCCACGCCCTCGGCGACGGACTGGAGGCCCAGGTCGCCGGCGATCCGCAGCAGCCCGCTGGTGATCTTGTACAGCCGGGGCGACTCGACGATCCCCTCGACCAGACCGCGGTCGAGTTTGAGTACGTCGACGGGGAGCTTCCTGAGCGCCGTGATCGCCGCGTAGCCGCTGCCGAAGCCGTCCAGCGCGATCCGGACGCCGTGCCTGCTGAGCGCGGTCAGCCGACGCTCCAGCTCGTCCAGCGGGATCCTGGGATCGGTGTCGGACAGTTCCAGGACGAGCGAGCCGGAGGGCAGCCCGTGCCGGGTGAGCAGGGCCTCGACGGAGCCGAGCGGCGAGGACCGGTCGAGCAGCCGCCGGGCGCTCAGGCGCACGGCGACCGGCACCACCAGCCCGCCCGCGGCCCGCTCGGCGGCCTGTTCGACCGCCTGCTGGAAGATCCACCGGTCCAGCTCGGCGGTCTTGTCGCTGTCCTCGGCCACCCGAAGGAACTCGGCCGGCGTGAACAGCACCCCCTGCGAGGAGCGCCAGCGCGCCTGCGCGGAGACCGATTCGATCCGGCCGGTCTCCAGGCGCACCACGGGCTGGTGCAGCAGCGCGAACTCGCCGTCGTGCAGCGCCGCCCGCAGCCGGGTGGCCAGTTCCGCCTTGCGTACGACGTCCTGCTGCATCTGTGGCTTGTACAGCTCGACGCGGCCCTTGCCCGCCGACTTGGCGCGGTACATCGCCAGGTCGGCGTTGCGCAGCAACTCGCCCGCTCCGAGGCCCGGTTCGGCGAAGGCGACGCCGATGGACGCGTTGACACGGACATCGTTGCCGTCAATCAGGTACGGCTGGGAGAGGGTCACCCTGAGGCGGTCGGCGAGCTCCAGGATGTGCCGCTCCCGGGCACTGCGGTCACGGGTGCCGTCCCCGACGATCAGCGCCGCGAACTCGTCGCCGCCCAGCCGGGAGGCGGTGTCGCCGTGGCGGACCGCGTCCTGGAGTCTGCGCGCGGCCTGGACGAGCAGTTCGTCCCCGGCCTGGTGCCCGATCGTGTCGTTGACGGCCTTGAACCCGTCCAGGTCGATGAAGAGCACCGCCGTGTTCCTGAGGGCGGGGCCCCGGTCCGAGGAGCGGCGGCCGGACAGCGCCTGCTGGACACGCCGGGTGAACAGGGCGCGGTTGGGCAGGTCGGTGAGCGGGTCGTGCTCGGCGTTGTGCTGGAGCTGCGCCTGGAGCCGCACTCTCTCGGTGACGTCCCGGCTGTTGAAGATGAGGCCGCCGTGGTGCCGGTTGACGGTGGACTCGACGTTGAGCCAGCCGCCCTCGCCGGACCGGAAACGGCACTCGATCCGGGTGGTCGGTTCCTCCTGGGGCCTGGCGGCGAGGAAGCGGCGCACCTCGTGCACCACGCAGCCGAGGTCCTCCGGGTGGATGAGGCTGGCCAGTTCCGAGCCCACCAGGTCCTCGGCGGCCCGTCCGTAGACCCCGGCGGCCGCCGGGGAGACGTACCGGAGGATGCCGTTGGGCGCGGCGATCATGATGACGTCGCTGGAGCCCTGCACCAGGGAGCGGAAGTGGTTCTCCTGCTGCGCCAGTTCCTGGGTGAGGGTGATGTTGTCGAGCAGCATGATGCCCTGGCGTACGACGAGCGCGAGGACCACGCACCCGGCGGTGATCAGGACCACGTGGTCGGGGCTGCGGCCGTCGAGGACGTTGTAGAGGATGCCCAGGGTGCACACGCCGGCGGCCAGGTACGGGGTGAGGGCGGCCAGGGAGCCGGTGATCGGGCGGCCGGCCGGGTAACGGCTGTGATCCCCTCCCGGGGCGGGCGCGGACGGCTGCCGGGGCGCCGGGGGCCGCCCGCCGGGCACGTGTTCGTGGACGACGCGCGTGTGCCCTTCGGGCTCCTGGGCGCCCTGCGGCCGGGGCGCGGCCCAGGGGGCGTACGCCAGCAGCAGCGACCCGGCGAACCAGCCCGCGTCCAGCAGCTGCCCCGAGCGGTAACTGCTGTGCAGCAGCGGCGAGGTGAACAGGGCGTCGCACATCACGGTGAGCGCGAGCGCGCCGATCGCGGTGTTCACCGCGGTGCGGTTGCCGGGCGAACGCCGGAAGTGCAGCGCGAGCACCATGCTGACCAGGGCGATGTCCAGCAGCGGGTACGCCAGCGAGAGCGCGGTGTGTGCGACGCTGGGCCCGTCGAACCGGGCGGCCTGGGCGAGCGCGAGGCTCCAGGACAGGGTGAGCAGCGAGCCGCCGATCAGCCAGGCGTCCAGGCCCAGGCAGATCCAGCCGGCCTTGGTCACCGGCCGCTTGGCCAGCACCAGCAGACCGACGATGGCGGGCGGCGCGAAGCACAGGAAGAACAGGTCGGCGTAGCTGGGGCTGGGCACCGGCCGCTGGAGCACGACCTCGTACCATCCCCACACCGCGTTGCCCAGGGCCGCCATCGCCGAGGAGAGGGCGAACAGCAGCCAGGCGGATCGAAAGCGGACCCGCGGGGAGCGGGCGTAGACGAAGCACGACACGGCGGCGGTGCCGGCGGCCGCGGTCAGACCGAAGTCGCCCATGAACAGGGCGAGTTGGTTGCAGCCCCAGTCGAACGCGGAACCGACGGCGTATCCCGCGCAGATCAGGGCCAGGACGAGTTGGCGGACCATGCCGGTCCGGCCGCCGACGGCCGGCGGCCGGGACTGCGGCATCCCTGCCGGAGGCTGTGCCCGCAGCGCTCCGGGGAGGGGGGTCGTCACGGGCGTCGACGCTGTCACCGGATCCTCCTGGTCCGCGCCGCTCCCGGGTGCCTCGGGTGCCGGTGCGCCGGATGGAGGTGCCGCCCGCGTCCGCTGTGCCCGTGCTGGTGATGGTTGGTGTGGTGGCCGCGTCTGCGCGCAGCTGTGCGCCAGGGTCGCCGCCGGCGGCTTTGCCGCGTCGGATCGTTCGTCCATAGGCCGTGCATCGCCCGTCGCCCCCCTCACAAATCTGACATGTCCGTCCCCGGCGCCGAACGGCTCACGGCGCAGCCCCTGTCGGGACGATACACCAGTCTCGTCACTCAGGGACATAGCTTCTCTACGCTCCGTGACGACCAGCGACTATGCCCGCACGCACCGCACCCGGGAGGTTGCGGACCGTGCCGGAAGCGGATCGCGGGCGCGTTGCCGCGGGGGTCAGCCGGCGGCGGATCCCGTCGTGAGGATCACGTTGCGCAGCGGCTCCCGGTTCACGAAGCGGTTCAGCTGCTCGGTGACGAGGCGCTTCGCGCGGGGCAGGAAAGCCGAGGTGGGGCCGCCGACATGAGGGCTGATCAGCACACCGGGCGCCTGCCACAGCGGGTGTCCGGCCGGCAGCGGCTCGGGATCGGTGACGTCCAGGGCCGCGGTGATACGGCCGCTCTCCAGTTCGGCGAGCAGGGCCTTGGTGTCCACGACGGGCCCGCGTGCGACGTTCACGAGCAGTGCGCCGTCCTTCATCCGGGCGAGGAACTCGGCGTCGACGAGGCCGCGTGTGGTGTCCGTGAGAGGCGTGGAGAGGATGACGACATCGGCTTCCGGAAGCAGATGCGGCAGTTCGGTGAGCGGATGCACGGGACCGCGCGCTGATGCGCGCCCGGAGCGCGCAACACGCGCCACCCGCGCAAGCTCGAAGGGCACGAGCCGGTCCTCGATGGCCTCGCCGATGGCGCCGTAGCCGACGATGAGGACGTTGCGGTCGGCGAGGGCGGGGTGGAAGCCGCTCTGCCAGTGCTCCTGCTGCTGGGCCCGGACGAACCCCGGGATGCCGCGCAGCGACGCCAGCGTCAGGGCGAGCGCCAGTTCGGCGGTGCTCGCCTCGTGCACGCCGCGCGCGTTGCACAACTGGACGCCGGGGACGATGTGGTCCTTGGCCGCGATCATGTCGTCGACGCCGGCGGTGAGGGTCTGGATGAGCCGGACGTTGCGCATCCCCTGAAGCGGCCGCACCTTCACGGCCTGCCGCTTCATGTAGGGGACGACGTAGACGGCGCAGTCGGCCGGGTCACCGGGAAACTCCTGACCACCGTCCCAGAACAGATAGTCGAGCCCTGCGGGCAGCTCTGTGAACTCGTCCGGCGGGATGGGCAGCCATGCGTCTTGGGTCATGGTCAGGAGGCTATGTCAGGGGCGTGATCGCGCAGAGGTTAGGTTGGGGGGTCCAAGAAGGAGGTTCACGGGCTGGTGGAGCGCAGGACGATCGGCGCGGGGGCGCTCGCGGTGGGGGCCGTCGGACTCGGGTGCATGCCGATGAGCTGGGCGTACAGCGGTTCGCGACAGCGGGGCGACGAGTCGGTGAGAGCGGTGCACCGGGCGCTGGACCTGGGCGTGACGCTGCTGGACACCGCGGACATGTACGGGCCGTTCACCAATGAGCTGCTGCTGGGCCGGGTGCTCAGGGAGCGGCGGGCCGAGGCCTTCGTGTCGACGAAGGTGGGGCTGCTGGTGGGCGACCAGCACATCGTGGCGAACGGCCGGCCCGGGTACGTGAAGCGGGCCTGCGACGCGTCGCTGCGCCGGCTCCAGACGGACGTCATAGACCTCTACCAGTTGCACCGCGCCGATCCGGAGGTTCCCGTCGAGGAGACCTGGGGCGCCATGTCGGAACTGGTGCAGGCGGGGAAGGTGCGCGCGCTGGGGTTGTGCGCCGTGGGGGCGCGCGGGGGGCGCAGGTCGGGGGCGCGGATGCATGACGCCACATTGCGGCAGCTTCGGCGGGTGCAGCAGGTCTTTCCGGTGAGCGCGGTGCAGGCGGAGCTGTCGGTGTGGTCGCCGGAGGCGCTGGAGGCGTTGCTGCCGTGGTGCGCGGCACGGGGCGTCGGTTTCCTTGCCGCGATGCCGCTGGGCAACGGCTTCCTCACCGGGACGCTCCGGCCGGGTGAGGGGTTCGAACCGGATGACCTGCGGGCCCGGCACCCCCGGTTCACGGCGGAGATGATGGCGGCGAACCAGCCGATCGTCGCGGGACTGCGGAGGGTCGCGGGGCGGTACGGGGGTGAGGTCACAGCCGCCCAGGTGGCGCTGGCGTGGGTGCTGGCGCAGGGGGCACACGTGGTCCCGGTGCCGGGGACGAAGCGGGGGCGTTGGGTGGCCGAGAACGCCGGGGCCGTGGAGGTGCGGCTGAGTGCGGGAGATCTTGCCGAGCTGGCGCGGTTGCCCGCGGCTCAGGGGTCGTGGGACTGAGTGACCGCCGACTTCTGTCGTCGGTTCGGTGCGGCTGGGTCGTGGGGCGCTGCACTAACGTCGGTGGAGACTGCCGGGAAGGGGCCGTGATCGTGCAACGTCGAGGTTCGACCGCTGTGTTGGCCGCTGCCGGGGTTCTGCTCGTCGGCGGGTGTTCCTCCGGGGGCGGGGGCGGCGGGGCGCCCACGGCGCCCTGGGCCGAGAGTGCGTCGGCCGGTGCGTCCGCCTCCGCGTCCGCCGAGGCCGTCGCGCCCGCCACGGGGTCGGTCAGGGTGGTGCGGACCGTCGCCCAGGGGCTGAAGTCGCCCTGGGGGCTCGCAGTGTTGCCCGACGGGGGCGGGCTGCTGGTCTCCGACCGGGACGACGGGACGATCAGCAAGGTCGACGAGAGGACCGGGAAGCTCACGGAGCTGGGCACGGTGTCGGGCGTGGCCGCCGCCGGTGAGGGCGGCCTGCTCGGTATCGCCCTCTCCCCCGGATTCGCCTCGGACCACATGATCTACGCCTACTTCACCTCGGCCTCCGACAACCGGATCGTGCGGATGCTGTGGGACGCGAACAAGCCGGCGGGAGAGCAGCTGGGCGCCCCCGACACGATCTTCAAGGGCATCCCCAAGGGGTTCATCCACAACGGCGGCCGGATCGCCTTCGGCCCCGACGGCATGCTCTACGTGGGCACCGGCGAGAGCGGGCGGCGTGGTCTCGCCCAGGACAAGGGGTCACTGGGCGGGAAGATCCTGCGGCTGACCCCGGAGGGCGATCCGGCCCCCGGCAACCCGTTCCCGGACTCGCCCGTCTACACCTACGGCCACCGCAACGTGCAGGGTCTGGCCTGGGACGACAAGCAGCGGCTGTTCGCCTCGGAGTTCGGTCAGGACACCTGGGACGAGCTGAACGCCATCAAGCCCGGCGGCGACTACGGCTGGCCGAACGCGGAGGGCAGGTCCGGCGACCCGAAGTACGTGAACCCGATCGCCCAGTGGCACACCGACGACGCCTCCCCCAGCGGGATCGCCTACGTGAACGGGGTCGTCTGGATGGCGGCCCTGAAGGGGCAGCGGCTGTGGCGGGTTCCGCTCCGGGGCACGACCGCGGCCGCCGCACCGCAGGCATTCCTCACCGGCGAGTACGGCCGGCTGCGGACGGTGGTGGCGGCGGGCGGCGACAAGGTGTGGCTGGTGACCAGCAACACGGACGGACGGGGCCGGCCGAAGGCCGGCGACGACCGGATTCTCGAGCTGGAGGTGAAGTAGGCGGCGCCGCTCACACCCTGTCGTCGCCGGGGGCGTCACCCGAGTCGTCATCCGAGTCCTCGGCGGGCTCCGCCTCGGGCTCCTCCTGGGGAAGGCGTATGACGACCTTGCCGGACGCGAGGTCTATCGGACCGCGTCCGGGATCCGTGTCCCCCACGTCCTCCCGGGTGAGTTCCAGCCGTTTCTGCTCGTCGTGGGTGTGCTTGCGGCCGGGTGCGAAGAGCTCGTCGAACATGTTGAACACGGTGCCTCCTGGGCCGGTCCCGCTACCTGGTCGGGTCGAGGGCCTCGGCGGGGAACAACCCCAGTCTGTGGGCCACCGCCGCTGCCTCGCCCCTCCCTGCAACGCCCAGCTTGCCCAGAATGTTCGAGACGTGGACGCTCGCCGTCTTCGGGGATATGAACAGCTCCTCGGCGATCTGACGGTTGGTGCGGCCGACCGAGACCAGGCGCAGTACGTCCCGCTCCCGGCTGGTGAGACCGAGGCTCTCGGCGGGGCCGAGGGCCCGGCCGGGGGTCTTGCCGGTGAGGGTGAGACGGGCGCGCAGGGCGAGCAGGGCGACGGCGTCCGCCAGCGGACGGGCGCCCAGGTGCTCGGCGACCGCACCGGACAGGCGGAGCAGTTCCCGTGCCCGCTCGCGCTCGTCGTCACCGGCGGCCTCTTCGAGCAGCGCCTGGGCGAGCCGGCGGCGGACCCGGGCGAGGTCGTAGGGGCGGTCCAGGGTCTCGAAGTCGGTGACCACGTCCGACCAGAGGGCGGCGGTGTCGGTGCCGTGGGCACGGTGCAGTTCGGCGCGGGTCCAGCGCTCGTACGCCTGCCAGACGGGCGCGCCGGTGGCGAGCTTGCGCACCGCTTCGGCGAGCCGGTCGAGGACCTCGGCGCGGCCGTCGGCGGCCGCGGGCAGGGCCCGGGCGTCGGCCTCGGCGGTGGCGGCGGCCAGCAGCAGGGGCCAGCCGTAGCGCTGGGTGCCGGGCCAGAAGCCGAACCCCAGGGCCCGGTCCAGTTCGGTACGGGCGTCCAGGAGCCGGCCCTGCGCGGCGGCGACGCCGATGGTGATCCGAACCAACGGCAGCAGCGCCTGCGGCATGGGGTCATGGGTGCCGTAGTGGGCGTGGGAGATGGCCAGTTGGCGGGCGGCCTCTTCGGCGTCACCCCTGGCGAGGGCGATATGGGCCAGGCGCAGCGCGCCGGCGCCCCGGGGTTTGGCGCTGGCCGCGGAGCCGAGGGCGCCCGCGGCGGCTTCGGCGGCTTCGTCCCACTGGCCGAGGGTGTACAGCGAGTCGGAGAGGTTGCCCCAGATCCACGCCTCCGAGTCCAACAGGCCGAACCGGCGGGCGAAGACCAGCCCTTCCCGCAAGATCGGCACGGACTCGCGGGACCTGCCGACCGAGTCCAGTTCGGACGGCAGGTTCACGTAGGCACGGCCCGCGACATGCGCGACCCCTTCCTGGAGGGCGGCGTCCCTGACCCGCTCCAGTTCCCGGAGCCCGTTCCCGACGTCACCTGCGTCGACCATGAGGCAGCCGAGGGTGATGCGGGCGTTGAGCTCGATCTCGCGGGCGCCGACCATACGCGCGTACTCCACGGCCCGTTCGGCGGCGGCGAGGGCCTCGGGGCCGGGTTCATGGAGCATCGACCAGGCAGCCACGTTGGCCAGTACGTCGGCGTGCACCTCCGAGGGCGGCAGACCCCGTACCAGGTCCTGGGCGGTGCCGAGCTCCTGCCAGCCGTCGCCGCGGCCCAGCCCTTGGACCAGGCGGGAGCGCTGCACCCAGAACCAGGCCGCGCGCTGCGCGTCATCGTCGTCCTCGAGGACCCGCAGCGCCTTCTTGGTGATCTTCAGGGCGCGTTCCCGCTCACCGCAGAAGCGGCCGGCGACCGCCGCCTCCGCCATCAGGTCGAGGTAGCGCAGCGGGGTGGTGACCGGGTCGCAGCCGCAGGGAGGGTAGACGTCGGTGTAGTCGACGGGGCGCAGGGCGGCGCGGATCTCCTCGGGGGCGGTGTCCCACAGTTCCATCGCCCGTTCCAGCAGTCTCAGTTGCTCGCTGTAGGCGTGCCTGCGGCGGGCCACGACGGAGGCGTCGAGGACGGCGGGCAGCGCCTTGGCGGGATCATGGGCCTGGTACCAGTAGCTGGCGAGGCGGGTCACCCGCGCGTCGGCCGGCACCAGGGCGGGGTCGGCCTCCAGGGCTTCGGCGTAGCGCCGGTTGAGCCGCGAGCGTTCGCCGGGCAGCAGGTCGTCGGCGACGGCCTCACGGACCAGGGAGTGCCGGAAGCGGTAGCCGTCGCCGGCCGGCGTGGGGGTGAGGATGTTGGCGCCGACCGCGGCCCGCAGCGCCTCGATGAGGTCGTCCTCGGCGAGCCCGGCGACGGCCTCCAGGAGCCGGTACTCGACGGTGGAGCCGCCCTCGGCGACGATCCTGGCGACCCGCTGGGCGCTCTCCGGCAGCGCCTCGACGCGCACCAGGAGCAGGTCGCGCAGCGAGTCGGTGAGGCCGGTGCGGCAGCTCTCGGCGCCGGCGACGGCGAGTTCCTCGACGAAGAAGGCGTTGCCGTCGGAGCGGTCGTAGATCTCGTCGACCTGGGCGGGGTCGGGTTCGGCGGCCAGGATGCCGGCGATCTGGCGGCCGACCTCCTCGCGGTTGAAGCGGGCGAGCTCGAGGCGGTGGACGGTGCGCAGCCGGTCGAGTTCGGCGAGCAGCGGGCGCAGCGGGTGGCGGCGGTGGATGTCGTCGGAGCGGTAGGTGGCGAGGACGACGAGCCGGCCGGTACGCAGGGTGCGCAGCAGGTAGGCGAGGAGGTGGCGGGTGGAGGCGTCGGACCAGTGCAGGTCCTCCAGGACGAGGACCACGGTGCGGTCGGCGGCGATCCGTTCCAGGAGCCGGGCGGCGAGTTCGAAGAGGCGGGCGGTGCCCTGTTCGTCGTGGCGGCTGGTGGTGGCCTCGCCGAGTTCCGGCAGCAGCCGGGCCAGTTCCTCCTCCTGGCCTGCGGCGGCCGCGGCCCACTCGTCGGGCAGGGCGGCCCGCAGGGTGCGCAGCGCGCTGGAGAAGGGGGCGAACGGCAGCCCGTCGGCGCCGATCTCCACGCAGCCGCCGAGCGCGACGACCGCGCCCCTGCGGCAGGCGGCCGTGGCGAACTCCTCGACCAGCCGGGTCTTGCCGACGCCGGCCTCGCCGCCGAGCAGCAGCGCCTGCGGCTCGGCGGCCCCGGCGCGGGTGAGCGCCTCGTCGAGGGCCTCCAACTCGTCGCTGCGGCCTACGAACACGGGACTCACGGACCTGGTCTCCACAGGCCAGAGCATCGCACGGGGCGCGGAGGGGACGGCAGCGGTTTTCCACAGCGCCAGTGCGCTTGTCGTATGAGTCGATGGCGAAGGGGGGTGCCGGCGGCCGACCCCCGTCCGGCCGCCGGCGGCTGTTGTCCCGGCCTGCGGGCGGGCGTCGCCGCCCGGCCGGGTCCCGGTCATGCCGGGCGTGGGAGCCGGCTCCCGCCCCGGCCGACGGTATGGGACTCGGCCGGCTCCGCGGCGCCGCCGGCCGCCGCCGTGCGGCGGCCGGTGCGGCGGGAGCGGACGGCCTCGCGGACGAGGCGGGCGTCGGCGGCCTGCCGGCGCAGTTCGGCGGACCGGATCTGGTGGAGTTCGTACGCGAACATGGCGGTTCCCTTGGAGGAGGAGTCGGTGGGGCTTCGCTTTCTGCGATGGCTCCACCTTCGTCTGCCAGGGGGGTGCGCCGCATCGGGAGAGTTCCGCATCTTCGGGCGGCCGCGGCGGCCTGGGTACGCGTAAGGGGCCTCAGAGCGTCCGTAAGGTGCTTACGACCGCTCTGAGGCCCCTGGTGACCTGCGTTTTTCCTCAGCCGGTCGAGGGCAGGCCGAGGAGTGCGTCGGAGTACTTGAGGACCGCCAGCAGCAGACCGATGACGCCGAGCGCGACACCAGCCCAGGCGACCGACTTGATCCACGGCGCCTGCGCCCGGCCGGGCGCGCCGAAGGCGGGCCTGACGAGCACCACGACGCCGGTGATCAGCGCGGCCAGCGCGAACAGGCCGGCCCACAGCGCGGTGGTCTGCCACGCGTCGCCGTACACCTCCTTGACCTGCTTGGCGACGCTCGCGCTCGACGAGGTCTGGAGCTGGCCTATGAGGGTCTCGCGGGCCGCGGCGACCGTACCGATCCAGCCGCCCGTGAGGGAGACCAGGCCGAGCGCGACGGAGACGACGGCGCCGGCGCCCTGGCCGACGCCGGACGGGCCCTGCTGCTCCTCCTCGGCGAGGGCGTCCGGCTCCTCCTCGGTCAGCTCGTCGGAGTCCTCCGCCTCCGGCTCGGCGGCCGCCACGGGAGCCACGCTCCCGGTCTCCGCCCCGGTCTCCGCAGGTCCCTCGGCCGGAGCCTTCGTGGTGTCCGCCGTGGCGGGAGCCTTGCTGGTGTCCACCGCCGCCTCTTCCGTCGCCGTCTCGTCGTTCTTCGCCTCGGCGCCGGTCCCGGCCCCGTCCACTGTCTTCGTTCCCATACCTCGCACCGTACGGACGCTGTCTGAGAGGTCTCTTAATGATCGGGCTGTGCGGTACGCGCGCGTGCCGCACGCCACTCGGGGGCCAGCACCGACCAGACCTCGGTGTCCGTGCGCACGCCCCGGTGGGGGTGGTTCTCCCGCAGCACGCCGTCGCGGGTCATGCCCAGCCGCCGGGCCACGTTGATGCTCGCTTCGTTCGCGGACGACGCGTGCCACTCCACACGGTGCATGCCGCGCTCGTCAAACGCCCAGTCCAGAAGGATCCGCATGCCCCGGGTGGCCAGCCCCCGCCCGGCGGCCGCGGGCTCCAGCCAGCAGCCGGCCTCGCAGACCCCCTGGGCCGTGTCCCAGGTCCGGAACAGCAGCCCGCCGACGAGCCGCCCGTCCAGCCACACCCCGTGCAGGCTGCCGGCGTCGGCGGCCCGCTTGTCGGCGTAGGAACGGAGGTAGGCGCGTGCGCCGTCCAGGTCCCGGATCACGTCGGCCAGGGCGATGTGCCGCCCGATGGACTCGCGCCCCCGGTCGATGTCCGCCAGCAGTTCCTCGGCGTGCCAGACCTCCAGGGGCCGCAGTTCGGCGCCCTCACCCAGGGATATCGCGTACATCCGGGCGTCGCTCCTTCTCCGGTTCCGCCACGACGTCGTCGAGCCTCTCATGGGCGGCGCGGCACTCGGGGGACGCGATGCCGAAGGCGGTCGTCTTCAGCACAGTGATCACGTCACCCGGCCGCCGCCTAGGGCCCTTCTGATGGATCTCCGTGGGAGAAGGAGCGGCGTTCGGTGCGTGCGATCGGCGTGCACCCCGTGCGTCGAGCGTGCGTGCCGGGCGTCGCGACGCCGCGGAGATCCATCAGAAGGGCCCTAGTCGAACTGGTCTCCGAGGGCCATCACCATGGCCCCCAGGATCATCAGCCAGAGGGCCACGCGGGTGCGGCCCCGGGCACCGAGCACCGACGCGAGCACGCAGACCACGGCGCCGGAACCGTAGGCGGCCGGCACCAGGCCGGGCACCCCGCTCAGCCTCATCGAGGACGCGGTGACCCCCATCATGGCCAGCAGCACCCCGGTCACGGTGGCGATCCAGCGGGCCCGGCGGGCGTCCTCGATGACGTCCTCGTCGTCCGCCGCCCGGACGGCCGGCTTCAGCTGGTCAGCCTTGTCCGGCCCCTCGCCGACGACCGAAGCGGGTGCATTTTCTGCCGGTTCCCATGAGCTCCTACGCATCGCCTACCACTACGGAGATCACAAGGAGCCCGTTCACCGATGACCGGAACCGAAACCACCAACCGACCGACTGACCGTCCGTCGAGGACCTGACGGGCCCGCAGGCGACGCGACGACCGCGATCTTCCCGGCCGGGGAGTTCCACGCGCAGGGCACCGCGGCCGGCCTGTGGTCCCGCGCCGCTCTGAGGCCCGGCGGCCGACCGGCAGTTGCGTCCACGTCCGGATGGCGGCCCGGTGCCGGCTTCGTACGGGTCGCCGGCCGCCGCGTCTGACGGGTACGGCCCCGCGGGCAGCGCCCGCGGGGCCGTACCGTGCGAACCGGGTGCTCAGCCCTCGCTGACGCCGAGCTGCTCCAGGATCAGTTCCTTCACGCGGGCCGCGTCGGCCTGACCGCGGGTCGCCTTCATGACCGCGCCCACCAGGGCACCGGCCGCGGCCACCTTGCCACCGCGGATCTTGTCGGCGATGCCGGGGTTGCCGGCGATGGCCTCCTCGACGGCCTTGCCGAGCGCGCCCTCGTCCGACACGACCTTGAGGCCGCGCTTGTCCACGACCTCGTCCGGGGTGCCCTCGCCCGCGAGGACGCCCTCGATGACCTGACGGGCCAGCTTGTCGTTGAGGTCGCCCTTGGAGACCAGCTCGGTGACCCGGGCGACCTGCGCCGGGGTGATCGCCAGCTCGTCCAGCGAGGTGCCCGACTCGTTGGCGCTGCGGGCCAGTTCGCCCATCCACCACTTGCGGGCCGAGGCCGCGTCGGCACCGGCGTCGATGGTGGCGACGATCAGGTCCAGCGCCCCGGCGTTCTGGATGGCCTGCATCTCGACCGCGGAGACGCCCCACTCGGCGAGCAGCCGGGTACGGCGGGCCAGCGGCATCTCGGGCAGCGCCGAGCGGATCTCCTCGACCCACTCGCGCGAGGGCGCCACGGGAACCAGGTCCGGCTCCGGGAAGTACCGGTAGTCCTCGGCCTCCTCCTTCACGCGGCCCGAGGTCGTCGACCCGGTGTCCTCGTGGAAGTGCCGGGTCTCCTGGACGATCGTCCCGCCGCCGCTCAGCACGGCCGCGTGCCGCATGATCTCGAAACGGGCCGCACGCTCCACGGACCGCAGCGAGTTCACGTTCTTCGTCTCGGAGCGGGTACCGAACTTCTCGGTGCCGTGGGGCCGCAGCGACAGGTTCACGTCGCAGCGCATCTGGCCCATCTCCATGCGGGCCTCGGACACACCGAGCGCCCGGATGACCTCGCGCAGCTCACGGACGTACGCCCGCGCCACCTCGGGGGCACGCTCGCCCGCGCCCTCGATCGGCTTGGTGACGATCTCGATGAGCGGGATGCCGGCGCGGTTGTAGTCGAGCAGCGAGTGCGAGGCGCCGTGGATACGGCCCGTCGCGCCGCCCACGTGGGTGGACTTGCCGGTGTCCTCCTCCATGTGGGCGCGCTCGATCTCCACGCGGAAGGTCTCGCCGTCCTCCAGCTGCACGTCGAGGTAGCCGTTGAAGGCGATCGGCTCGTCGTACTGGGAGGTCTGGAAGTTCTTCGGCATGTCCGGATAGAAGTAGTTCTTCCGGGCGAAGCGGCACCACTCGGCGATCTCGCAGTTCAGCGCGAGACCGATCTTGATCGCGGACTCGACCCCGGTCGCGTTGACGACCGGGAGCGCGCCGGGCAGGCCGAGGCAGGTCGGGCAGGTCTGCGAGTTGGGCTCGGCGCCCAGCTCGGTCGAACAGCCACAGAACATCTTGGTCCTGGTGCCGAGTTCGACATGGACCTCAAGGCCCATGACGGGGTCGTACGACGCCAGCGCGTCCTCGTACGACACCAGGTCGGTCGTGGTGGTCACGGTGAAACTTCCCTCTCAGCCCAGCAGGACGTCGTCGTCGCCCAGCCGCTTCAGCTCGCGGTAGAGGATCGCGAGGCCGGTCACGATCGCCACGGCGGAGACCGTGGCGTCGATCAGCCGGAGCGTGTCGTGCTCGGCGCGGGCCTTCTTGATCTGCTTGGCGACACTCACCGCGCCGAACGCGGTGGTGGCCATGGACAGGTACGTGCCGGACTTCGACTTCTTGAAGCCCTTGGCCTTCGACAGTGCGTTGCTCACAGCGACGGTGCCTCCTCAAGGAGCGGGTGCCCCCACCTTTCCACGAAGGCGGCCTCGACAGCGGCTCCGACCTTGTAAAGACGGTCGTCCTTGAGCGCCGGCGCGATGATCTGCAGGCCCACCGGGAGGTTGTCCTCCGGGGCGAGACCGCAGGGCAGCGACATCGCCGCGTTGCCCGCGAGGTTCGTCGGGATGGTGCACAGGTCGGCCAGGTACATCGCCATCGGGTCGTCGGCGCGCTCGCCGATCGCGAAGGCGGTGGTCGGCGTGGTGGGCGACACGATGACGTCCACCTGCTCGAAGGCCTTCTCGAAGTCGCGCGTGATGAGCGTGCGGACCTTCTGGGCGGAGCCGTAGTAGGCGTCGTAGTACCCGCTCGACAGGGCGTAGGTGCCGAGCATGATGCGGCGCTTCACCTCGGGGCCGAACCCGGCCTCGCGGGTGAGGGAGGTGACCTCCTCGGCGGAGTGCGAGCCGTCGTCGCCGGTCCGCAGGCCGTAGCGCAGGCCGTCGAAGCGGGCGAGGTTGCTCGAACACTCGCTGGGCGCGATCAGGTAGTACGCGGAGAGCGCGAGGTCGAAGGACGGGCAGTCCAGCTCGACGATCTCGGCGCCCAGCTCCTTGAGGAGGGCGACGGACTCGTCGAAGCGCTGGATGACGCCGGCCTGGTAGCCCTCGCCGCGGAACTGCTTGACGACGCCGACGCGCATGCCCTCGACGCTGCCGTTGCGGGCGGCCTCGACGACCGGCGGGACCGGGGCGTCGATGGAGGTGGAGTCGAGCGGGTCGTGTCCGGCGATGACCTCGTGGAGGAGCGCCGCGTCCAGGACCGTACGGGCGCACGGGCCGCCCTGGTCCAGGGAGCTGGAGAAGGCGACCATGCCGTACCGCGACACCGCGCCGTACGTCGGCTTCACGCCGACCGTGCCGGTGACGGCGGCCGGCTGGCGGATGGACCCGCCGGTGTCGGTGCCGATGGCGAGCGGGGCCTGGAAGGAGGCGAGGGCCGCGGACGAACCGCCCCCCGAGCCACCGGGGATCTTGGTGAGGTCCCAGGGGTTGCCGGTCGGGCCGTACGCGCTGTTCTCGGTGCTGGACCCCATGGCGAACTCGTCCATGTTGGTCTTGCCGAGGATGACGACGTCGGCGGCCTTGAGACGCTTGGTGAGGGTGGCGTCGTACGGCGGGATCCACCCCTCCAGGATCTTCGAGCCGACGGTGGTCGGGATGCCCTCGGTGGTGAAGATGTCCTTGAGCGCGAGCGGGACGCCGGCCAGCGGGCCGAGCTGCTCGCCCCGGGCCTTCTTCTCGTCGACGGCACGGGCCTGCGCCAGGGCGCCCTCGCGGTCGACGTGCAGGAAGGCGTGCACCTTCTCGTCGACGGCCTCGATGCGGGCGAGGTGGGCCTCGGTGACCTGCACGGCGGTGAGCTCGCCGGAGGCGATCTTCGCGGCGGTCTCGGCGGCCGTGAGCTTGATGATGTCCGTCATGGCTGTCTAGTCCTCCCCCAGGATCTGCGGCACCTTGAAACGCTGCTGCTCCTGGGCCGGGGCGCCGGAGAGCGCCTGCTCGGGGGTGAGCGAGGGACGGACCTCGTCCGCGCGCATGACGTTCGTCAGCGGCAGCGGGTGCGAGGTCGGCGGTACGTCTTGGTCGGCGACCTCGCTGACGCGGGCGACCGCGCCGATGATGTCGTCCAGCTGTCCCGCGAAGTGTTCGAGCTCTTCGGGCTTCAGCTCCAGACGCGCCAGCCGGGCGAGGTGGGCGACCTCCTCGCGCGTGATGCCAGGCATGCAGCGTTCCTCTGGGGTGAGTGTGGGTGGTGTGGAGCGGGGTGCTGGCCTCACCTTTCCGCCGTGCGCCCGAAGGGCGTGCCAGGCGTCGCGAGGCAGGCGGAAAGGTGACGCCAGTGCCCAATCCTATGGGGCGGGGCCCGGTGGCTGTTAAACGGTTTGGCCGGGCCCCGTGTCCGTCGGGTTGCCCTGGCGTTTCTCCCAGGCCGTGCTGCGCAGGAAGTGGTTGTCGTACAGCTCCTGCACCTCCAGGAGGCTCCCCGGGGTGGCCTCGCCGAGGCGCAGGCGCTGGAGGTGGCGGAAGTACTCGAAGCGTTCCACGCCCGGGGTGATGACGATCAGGAGGTCCGCGGTGCTGCCGGGGACGGCGGCGAAGGCATGCGGCCTGCCGGGCGGGACGACGACCAGGTCGCCGCGTTCGGCGGTGACGACGTCGTCACCGGAGAGCAGTTCGGCGGCACCGTCGAGCAGGTAGAACAGCTCGGCGGAGGTGCGGTGCAGGTGCGGCACGGCGCCGTCGGCACCCTCGCCGAGCGTGACGCGGACGGTGGAGAGCGCGCCGCCGGTGGCGCTGCTGTCGGCGAGCAGCCGGACCCGGGTCGGGTCACCGCCGACCACCTCGGCGGCGGCCTCCCGCACGATCACGGACTCGTCGAACTTCGGTACGAACAACGACATCGCGGAACCCCCGGTGGGTGACGGCGCGCCCTGCGGTCAGACGAGGAACAGCAGGGCGGCGCTGATCAGGACGATGATCGCGGTGGCGAAGTGGATCCCGTAGGCGACGGCCTTCGCCCCGCCGTTGCGGAGCACGTTCACGGTGTCCCCGAGCGGTACGAGTGCCACGCCGAGCATGAACCAGGCCTCGGCGTGCGCCCCGGCGAAGGCCAGCAGCAAGAGCCCCACGACTCCGTACGTGCCGTCCCTGAGGCCCTTGACGGAGAGGTAGGCGCCGGCGTCGCCCCGGGGATCGGCGGGCACGCCGTAGCCGGCGGCGGCGGGGCCCGGCTGGAACAGGAACCGGTAGCCGAGGAACAGGCAGAACAGGTCGAGCGCGACGGCGAGGGTGTACGCGGTGACGGTCATGGTCTCCCCTGAGAGAGTTTCTAGCAGTGCTAGGACTGATATCGAAGCTAGCAGAGCGTCGAAAGTTTGGCTAGCGCTGCTAGAATCCAGAGCATGTCGATTCAGAACCGCCGGGAACGCGAACGGACCGAACGCGAGCAGCTGATCGTCACGGCCGCACGCGAACTCGCCGAGACGGAGGGCTGGGACGCGGTGACGACCCGCCGCCTGGCCGCCGAGATCGAGTACAGCCAGCCGGTCCTCTACAGCCACTTCAAGGGCAAGGGCGCGATCATGGCGGCGGTGGCCGTCCAGGGCTGCGCCGATCTCGCGGTGGAGCTACGGGCGGCGCGCACGTCGGCGACGAACACCCGCGAGGCGCTGGCCGCGGTGGCGGCCGCGTACACGTCCTTCGGACGCCGCCGCCCGGCCCTCTACGACGCGATGTTCACCCACCTGGTGGACCTGCCGTTCGCGACCCCCGAGGCCCCGGAGCCGCTGCAGGCGGCGTTCGGCGAGATCCTCCAGGTGATCGAGCCGATCACCGCCACCCACGAGAACCCCGGCATCCTGACGGAGACCTTCTGGGCGGCCCTGCACGGGCTGGTGACCCTGACCCGGAGCGGCCGCCTGCCGGAACCCGCCCACGAGGAGCGCCTGACCTTGCTGATCGCCCACTTCACAGCGTCCCGTCCCACCTGAGAGACCACGGCCGCCCCGCGGCGGCGGAGGGTGAACGGGCGGGCGGGAAACTACTCGGCCGCCGGGAGAGCCGCCCGCGGCCGCTCCCACCCCCGCGCCCCCCGTGCCAGCAGCCACGCAGTGGTCTCCTCCGGCGGCATGGCGGCAGCGACCAGCCACCCCTGCACCGCGTCGCACCCGAGGTCCCGCAACCGCTCCCAGGTCTCGTCGTCCTCCACGCCCTCCGCGACGACCAGCAGCCCCAGCGAATGCGCGAGGTCGACCGTGCAGCGCACGATCTCGGCGTCCTCGTTGTCCACGGCCAGGCGGGCCACGAAGGACCGGTCGATCTTCAGCTCGCTCACCGGCAGCCGCCGCAGGTGCACCAGCGACGAGTACCCCGTACCGAAGTCGTCCAGGGACATCTTCACGCCGTGCCCGTTCAGTCCCGCGAGGGTGTCTGCGGCCCGCTGCGGGTCCTCGAGCAGCACGTGCTCGGTTATCTCCAGCTGCAGCGCCCCGGCCGGCACGCCGTGCCGGGCCAGCCGCGCCGCCACCAGGCCCGCGAACCCGGGCGTGTGGACGTCCCGCGGCGAGACGTTGACCGCCACCGGCACCCGCAGCCCCTGCGCCCGCCACGCGGCGACCTGCCCGAGCGCGGTCTCCAGGACGTACTCCGTCAGATGGGGCATCAGCCCCGAGGACTCGGCGATCGCTATGAACTCGTCCGGCGGGACCTTGCCGCGCTCGGGGTGCACCCACCGGACGAGGGCCTCGAGTCCGGCCACCTGGCCGTCGAAGCGCACCTTGGGCTGGTAGTGCAGCTGCACCTCGTGGGCGTCCAGGGCGCGGCGCAGATCGCCCAGCAGGCCCAGTCGGTCCGGGGTGTTGGAGTCCCGCTTGGACTCGTAGACCTCGACGCCGGTGCGGTCCCGCTTCGCCTGGTACATGGCCACGTCGGCCCGGCGCAGCAGCCCCTCCGCGTCGAGCGCGTGGTCGGGGAAGACGGCGACGCCGGCGCTGGCCTCCAGGACGAGGGTGAGGCCGTCGAGGTCGAGCGGGGAGGAGAGGGCGGTGACCAGGCCCCGGGCCACCCGGGTCGCTGACGTCGTGGAGTCGGCGACGGGCAGTAAGACCGCGAACTCGTCACCGCCGAGCCGGGCCGCCTCCGCACCGCGCGGCAGCGCGGCCCGCAGCCGGTCCGCTATCTGGAGCAGCAGCCGGTCACCGGCGAGATGACCGAGCGTGTCGTTGACCGAACGGAACCGGTCGAGGTCGATCAGCATGAGGGCGGAGCGGGCGCCGATGCGTTCGGCGTCGTCGAGGGCGGTCCAGATCCGCTCCAGGAGCCACTGCCGGTTGGGCAGTCCGGTCAGCGGGTCGCGCAGTTGCTCCTCGGCGCGGGCCCGGGCTATCCACAGGGTGGAGTCGAGGGCGACCAGCGGGATCGAGAACAGCGGGAGCAGCAGCGGCCGGGCGACGGCG
This sequence comes from Streptomyces sp. NPDC006655, assembly GCF_040703965.1. Taxonomy (NCBI): domain Bacteria; kingdom Bacillati; phylum Actinomycetota; class Actinomycetes; order Kitasatosporales; family Streptomycetaceae; genus Streptomyces; species Streptomyces sp. NPDC006655. The sequence goes on from NZ_JBEYJU010000026.1 coordinate 55,907, forward strand.
ACCACGCAGACGAGCGGGGCGATGCCGAGCAGGGCGACGGCGACCAGGCCCTGTCGCACCAGGGCGGTGCGGGCGACGGTGGGCACGTTGCCACCGCGCGGGACGTGCAGGTACCAGAGCAGGGCGCGGGTGACGGCGAGGTAGGCCACCGCCACCAGCACGACCTCAGGGGCCGTGGTGAGGCTCCAGCCGGCGGGGTTCCAGGGGGACTCGACGGTCGGCACCCGGCCGAACGCGCCGAGCACGAGGGCGCCGGCGCCGATGCCGAGGATGTCCACCGCGCCGTGCAGGACGCCCTGCCGCCAGCGGTGGCGCCGGGCTATGCCGACCAGGACGACGACGGTGAGGCTGACCATGCCGGCCGGGACCCAGCCGTAGAGCAGCAGCACGGCGAGGGTGAGGGCGGCGCCGGAGCCGGTGCCGCCCCACCAGCGGGCGCGCCCGAGCAGCACCAGGTGACCGACGATGAAGCCGGTCAGCACGGCCAGCGACCAGCCGACCGTGCCCGACGGGAACAGGGCGTGGTGGTCGGTGAAGGCACGGTAGAAGCCGGCGCCGAGGAGGAACGCGGCGGCGCCCACGGTCCCGGCGGGCAGCGCGGGCCAGGACAGGTGCCGTTCGGAGTCGTGTTCGGAGCCGGCCGGACGGGACGGCGGCTCGACGGCGGCCAGCGGCAACGGGTCACGGGCGTCCGCCACGAGGCTCGCGACCGGCATCCCGGCGCGCCGGTCGCCCCGCCCCGTCCCGCGGCTCTCCCGCCACGCGCACGCCCGGCGGCGCAGCGGCAGCCGTGCGCCCGGGGCGGCGCTCTCGGTCGGTTCCATTCCCGTCCCTCTCACAGCCGGCGGTGCCCACGCCATGCGGTCCGTGCCCTGCGGAGCACGGGAATGCCCCGACCGCAGCTGGGCACGGCAGGCGCATATCCCAACAGTAGGCCGCGGAAGGCTTTCCCGGGCAACGGTCGTGGACGGTTGCCCGATTGCGCCCTGGCCACCCGTATGCATCTGGTATGCGCCGAACGGGTGACCTTCAACCGCTACTCCCCGGTCGGAAGGGCCACTTCGGCCGCCGCTTCCGGCCCCTGCTCCAAAAGGACGACGAATCCGTCCTCGTTCAGGACCGGAACCTTCACCTGCATCGCCTTGTCGTACTTCGATCCGGGGTTGTCACCGACGACCACGAACGATGTCTTCTTGGACACCGAGCCGGTCACTTTGGCCCCGCGGCTCTGCAGTGCGTCCTTGGCGCCGTCCCGGGTGTAGCGCTCCAGCGTTCCGGTGACGACGACGGTGAGTCCTTCCAGGGGACGCGGCCCCTCGTCGTCGCCGGTGGACTCGTCCTCCAGCGGGACTCCAGCGGCCTTCCACTTTCGGATGATCTCGCGGTGCCACTCCTCGGCGAACCACTCCTTGAGCGCCGTCGCGATGATGCCTCCGACGCCGTCGATGCCGGCCAGTTCCTCCTCGGTGGCCTGCTCGATGCGGTCGATGGAGCGGAACTCGCGGGCCAGCGCCTGTGCGGCGACCGGTCCGACGTGCCGGATGGACAGGCCGTTGAGGAAGCGGGCGAGCGGACGGGTCTTCGCCTCCTCGATGTGCTGGAGGAGGGCGAGGGTGTTCTTCTTGGGCTCGCCCTTCTGGTTGGCGAAGACCGTGACGACCTTCTCCTCGCCCGACTTGGGGTCGCGCTTGGGCAGCCCGCTGTCGGGGTCGAGGACGTACGCCTTGATGGGCAGCAGCTTCTCCACCGTGAGGTCGAAGAGGTCGCCCTCGTCGACCAGCGGCGGGTCGGCCGGCTCCAGCGGCCGGGTGAGGGCGGCCGCGGCCACCGACCCGAAGTGCTCGATGTCCAGGCACTCCCGGCCCGCGAGATACGCCACCCGCTCCCTCAACTGGGCGGGACAGGTCCGGGCGTTGGGGCAGCGGAGGTCGATGTCGCCCTCCTTCATGGCCCGCAGCGGCGTCCCGCACTCGGGGCACTCGGCCGGCATCACGAACTCCCGCTCGCTGCCGTCGCGCAGGTCGGCGACCGGGCCGAGGATCTCGGGGATCACGTCACCGGCCTTGCGCAGCACCACGGTGTCGCCGATCAGCACCCCCTTGGCCTTGACGACCTCCTGGTTGTGCAGGGTCGCGAACTCCACCTCGCTGCCCGCCACCGTCACCGGCTCGACCTGCGCGTACGGCGTGACCCGCCCGGTGCGGCCGACCCCGACCTTGATGTCGATGAGCTTGGTGTTGACCTCCTCCGGCGCGTACTTGTACGCGATCGCCCAGCGCGGGGCCCGGGCCGTCGAACCGAGGCGGCCCTGGAGGCGGATCTCGTCCAGCTTGACGACGACGCCGTCGATCTCGTGCTCCACGGAGTGCCGGTGCTCGCCGTAGTGGGCGATGAACTCCCGTACCCCGTCGAGGTCGTCGACCACCCTGTTGTGCCGGGAGGTGGGCAGTCCCCAGGTCTTCAGCAGCTCGTACGCCTCGGAGAGCCGGCCAAGGCCCTCGAAGCCCTCCAGGGCGCCGATGCCGTGCACGACCATGTGCAGCGGACGGGAGGCGGTGACGCGCGGGTCCTTCTGGCGCAGCGAACCGGCCGCCGCGTTGCGCGGGTTGGCGAACGGCTTGTCACCGGCCGCCACCAGCCGTTCGTTGAGCTCGGCGAACTTCTCCATCGGGAAGTAGACCTCGCCGCGGATCTCCACCAGGTCCGGGACCTTCTCGCCGTGCAGCCGGTCCGGGATCTCGGCGATCGTGCGGACGTTGGGCGTGATGTCCTCGCCGGTGCGGCCGTCGCCGCGGGTCGCCGCGCGGACGAGGCGCCCGCGCTCGTACGTCAGGTTGACGGCGAGGCCGTCGACCTTCAGCTCGCACAGGAAGTGGAACTCCTGGTCGCCCAGCTCCTTGTGGATGCGCTCGACCCAGGCCGCGAGGTCGTCGTCGTTGAACGTGTTGTCCAGCGACATCATCCGCTCGCGGTGCTCGACCGAGGTGAACTCCGTCTCGTACGACCCCGCGACCTTCTGGGTCGGCGAGTCCGGGGTGCGCAGCGGCGGGTACTGGTCCTCCAGCGCCTCCAGCGTCTTCAGGAGCCTGTCGAACTCGGCGTCGCTGACGACCGGGGCGTCCTTCACGTAGTACCGGAAGCGGTGCTCCTCGATCTGCTCGGCGAGCTGCGCGTGCTGCTCCCGGGCCTCGGCGGGCACCGCCGTCTGAGCCTGCTGCTTGTCGCCGGCCACCGTGTTCCTCCCGTTACTCTGGGTTGTCCGCGAGTGATCTCGCCGCCCGGACGCAGTGGGCGAGCGCCTGCCGGGCGTAGGCCGGGGAGGCGCCCGCGAGCCCGCACGCCGGTGTGACGGTGACGGTCTCCGCGAGCAGCCCTGGTCGCAGCCCCAGCCTGCGCCACAGCGTCCTGACACCCATGACGCTACCGGCAGGGTCTGACAATGCGGTGTCCGTGCCGGGCACGACACCGGCCAGCAGCCGGGTGCCGGCCTCCACGGCCTCGCCGATCGTCTCGTCGTCACGTTCGGTGAGGAGCGAGAAGTCGAACGAGACCGCGGCGGCCCCGGCCCGGCGCAGCAGTGCGAAGGGCACGTCGGGGGCGCAGGAGTGGACGGCCACCGGGCCGCCGGCGTGGACGTCGATGACGTCCCGCAGGGTCGACTCGACGAGTTGCCGGTCCACGGCCCGGTGGGTGCGGTAGCCGCTGGCGGTCCGCACCTGGCCGCGCAGGACGGCGGTGAGGGACGGCTCGTCGAGTTGCAGCACGAGGCCGGCGCCGGGTACCCGCCGCCGCACCTCGGCCAGGTGCAGGCGCAGGCCCTCGGCGAGCGACGCGGCCAGGTCGCGGCAGGCGCCGGGGTCGGAGAGGGCAGACTCGCCGTTCCTGAGCTCCAGGGCGGCGGCGAGCGTCCAGGGCCCGACCGCCTGCACCTTCAGCGGTCCCTCGTACTCCTGGGTGTACTCCTCCAGTGCGTCCAGGTCCTCGCCCAGCCAGGACCGGGCGCGCCGGGTGTCGCGGCCCGGCCGGTCGCCGATCCGCCAGCCGCTGGGCTCCACGCGCGCGTACAGCTCGACGAGCAGGCCCGCGGTACGGCCGATCATGTCGGCGCCGGGGCCCCGGGCGGGCAGTTCGGGCAGGAACGGGAAGTCCTCGAAGCTGCCCGTCGCGGTTTTCGCGGCCTCCCTGGAGTCGGTGCCGGGAAGCGAGCCGACGCCGGTGGCCGGGCCGAAGGTGGGGTGTGCGTTCACACGAGGAGCCTATGCGGGGTGACCACGGTTCGGGTGCGGTGGTGCGGGTGCGGTGGTGCGGGTGCGGTGGTGCGGGTGCCGCGGTGCCGCACGCCGGACGTGGCACCCGCGACCTCCGCTACGCCAGGCCGGGCGTCGGGCCGGGGCGCACGGTGACGTCCGTGATCTCCGCGTCCCTCGGGAGGTCCAGGGCGGTCAGGACGGCGGTCGCCACCGACTCCGGGTCGATCCAGCGGGCCGGGTCGTACTCCTTGCCCTCCTGCTGGTGGACCTTCGCCTGCATCGGGCTCGCCGTGCGGCCCGGGTAGACCGAGGTGACCCGGACACCGTTGCCGGACTCCTCCTGGCGCAGGGAGTCCGCGAGGGCCTTCAGGCCGTGCTTGGACGCCGCGTACGCCGACCAGCCGGCGTGGGCGTTGAGTCCCGCGCCCGAGTTCACGAACAGCACATGGCCGCGGGCGGCCCGCAGCTGGGGCAGGAAGTGCCGGGTCAGCTCGGCCGGCGCGACCAGGTTGACGTTCAGCTGGTGCCGCCAGGACTTCGGGGTCAGCTCGCCGACCTCGCCCAGGTCCACCACGCCCGCGATGTGCAGCAGCGAGTCCACCCGGTCCGGGAGCGACTGGTGGGAGAAGGCCCAGGAGAGCTTGTCCGGGTCCGCCAGGTCGCCGACCAGGGTGCGGGCGCCCGGGAACTCGGCGGCGAATTCCTTGGCGCGGGCCGCGTCGCGCGCGTGCAGGACGAGGTCGTCCCCGCGCCCGTGCAGCCTGCGGGCCACGGCGGCGCCGATACCGGATCCGGCGCCGGTGATCACATGAGTTGCCATGAGGGCCATGCTCGCATCAGCGGGCCGGCCGGCTCGCCTCCAGGTAGGCGAGCGCGTCGGCGGGTTCGGCGGCGAAGTGCATCAGCTCGGACAGGGGGCGGGGCAGGAAGCCCTCGGCCTCCATACGGCGGAACTGTTGCTCCAGGCCGTCGTAGAAACCGGCGGTGTTGAGCAGGACGACCGGCTTGTCCGTGCGGCGGTGCTTCTTCAGCTCCAGGATCTCGGTGGCCTCGTCCAGGGTGCCGGTGCCGCCGACCATGACCACGACCGCGTCGGCCTTCTCGAGGAGGAGCCGCTTGCGCTCCGCGAGGGAGGCCGCGACGACCATCTCGTCGACGCCGGGGCGGGCCTTGTTGGCGAGGAACTCGACGGTGACGCCGATCAGCCTGCCGCCGCCTTCCTCGACCCCGTCCGCGACGACCTTCATGAGACCGGTGTCGGACCCGCCCCAGACCAGGGCGTGGCCGCCCGCTCCGATGAGTTTGCCGAAGTCGCGGGCGGGTCGGGTGTAGCGGTCGTCGAGGTCGGCGGCGGAGAGGAAGACGCAGATTCGCATGGGGTCAGGGTAGGCACTGGCTCAGTGCCGCGGGCGGGGGTGCGGCGCCGGGAACAACTGGGCGCCGATGCGCGTCCCCTCTACATGGCCTCAGGACACACCATCACCATCGAAGACAGTGACCGGCACGTGCGCGTGACGCACGGCGATCTGGTTCTCGCCGAGAGCGACCGGGCCCTCGTGCTGCACGAGACCGGCTGTCCCCCGCGCTACTACATCCCCGCCGACGACGTGCGGCTCGACCTGCTCACGCCCTCCGCGTCGCACAGCGTCTGCCCCTTCAAGGGGACCGCCTCCTACTGGTCCCTGCCGGACGCTCCGGACCTGGTCTGGGCGTACCCCGAGCCCAAGGACGACGTCGCCCGGATCAAGGACCACCTCTGCTTCTACGACGTGGAGGTCACCGACTGACGGCGCACGGTCGACGCGATCGTGGCCGAGCCGACGACGCGGGTGCCGTCGTACAGGACGATCGCCTGGCCGGGGGCGACGCCGCGGACCGGTTCGGTGAACGTGACGTGCAGGGTGCCGTCGACCAGTTCCGCGCTCACCTCGGTCTCGCCGCCGTGGGCGCGGAGCTGAGCGGTGTAGAGACCGGGGGCGGTGGGCGCGGTGCCGCACCAGCGGGGCTTGATCGCGGTGAGGCCGGTGACGTCGAGGGCGGCGGCCGGGCCGACCGTGACCGTGTTGTCCACCGGTGAGATGTCGAGGACGTAGCGCGGCTTGCCGTCGGCGGCCGGGGTGCCGATCCGCAGGCCCTTGCGCTGGCCGATGGTGAAGCCGTACGCGCCCTCGTGGGTGCCGACCTTCGCGCCGGACTCGTCGACGATGTCACCCTCCGCCTTGCCGAGCCGCCGGGCCAGGAAACCCTGGGTGTCGCCGTCCGCGATGAAGCAGATGTCGTGCGAGTCGGGCTTCTTGGCGACGGCGAGGCCGCGGCGCTCGGCCTCCGCGCGGATCTCCTCCTTGGTGGTGACCGTGTCACCGAGCGGGAAGAGCGCGTGGGCGAGCTGCTTCTCGTCCAGGACGCCGAGGACGTACGACTGGTCCTTGGCCATGTCGGAGGCGCGGTGCAGTTCGCGGGAGCCGTCGTCCCCGACGACCACCTTCGCGTAGTGGCCGGTGCACACCGCGTCGAAGCCCAGGGCCAGGGCCTTGTCCAGGAGCGCGGCGAACTTGATCTTCTCGTTGCAGCGCAGGCACGGGTTGGGGGTGCGACCGGCCTCGTACTCGGCGACGAAGTCCTCGACGACGTCCTCGCGGAAACGGTCGGCGAGGTCCCAGACGTAGAACGGGATGCCGATGACGTCGGCGGCGCGGCGGGCGTCGCGGGAGTCCTCGATGGTGCAACAGCCCCGGGCGCCCGTGCGGAAGGACTGCGGGTTCGCGGAGAGCGCGAGGTGGACGCCGGTGACGTCGTGGCCGGCTTCCGCCGCGCGGGCTGCGGCGACGGCGGAGTCCACGCCGCCCGACATGGCGGCGAGGACGCGGAGGGGACGGGTGCGCTGCGGGGTGTCAGTCATAGCCCCTCAAGAGTACGGGGACGCGGGAACCGGGGCCCACGAGTATCCGTTGGGGATCACATGGGGGTGAACCAGCCAGTGGCGGGTGATCGGGACCGGCGGATCGGGCGGCGCGCGCTGCTGGTCGGCGGGGCGGCGACGGCCGTCGGCACGGCGGCGCTGACCAGGGACGAGCTGACGCGGTTCTACTGGCGGCTGCCGGGAGTGCGCAAGGCCCGGGTGGCGGGGGCGGTGGACTTCAGGGGGGCGCGCTGGGTGGCGGCGTCCCCGGCGAACTACCGGACGGCGAACCGGCCGGACGACTACCCGGTCGACCGGGTGGTCGTCCATGTCACGCAGGGGGACTACGCGAGCGCGGTGAAGGCCTTCCAGGACCCGGCGCACGCGGCGGCCGCGCACTACATCGTGCGCAAGGACGGACGGATCACCCAGCTGGTCCGCGAGCTGGACGTGGCGTTCCACGCGGGCAACCGGTCGTACAACGAGCGCAGCGTCGGGATCGAGCACGAGGGGTTCGTGGACCGTCCGCAGGACTTCACCGACGCGATGTACGCGGCCTCGGCACGGCTCACGGCCGCGATATGCGGGCGCTACGGCATGACCGTGGACCGCGAGCACGTGATCGGGCATGCGGAGGTGCCGGGGACCGACCACACCGATCCGGGCGGGCACTGGGACTGGGATCGCTACCTGCGGCTTGTGCGGCGGGCCGGACAGGCGTGAACCCGGTCCCCCGCCCCGCGTGACGCACCATGACTCACGAGACGCAATCGTGACCCTGTGGTCGCCCTGCGCGGCGCCTGTGTCCGTTGCGTCCCTCACCCCGGGCGCCAGCTGCGTCTCGCCCATTCGGGCTTGTTCGCCGGGTGGTTGAGCGATGCCGGCGTCCACGGCCGCCGCACAGTCCCCCGGGTCGGCTCCTAACTTCGCCTCAGATCGCACACAGTCCCCAGGTCGAACATCCGGGGCCATGACCCACACCACAGAGCCCGCCTTCGAGGCGGACGGCACCGACGAGCAGGTCACCCGCGGCGGGGCGACGGCCAAGCGCCGCAAGGGAGTTCACCGCCGCACGTTCCTCGGCGGCATGGCCGGGGTCGGGCTGGGGGCCGTCGCCGCGGGCGGCGCGGCCTTCGCCCTGCTGGCCGACGCGAAGGGCAACAGGGCCGGCGCCGCGACCAACACGGCGACGCTGACCGTCCCGGACCTCCTGGAGGGCACCACCTCCGGCGGCACCACCACCTTCACCCTGGAGGCGAAGACCGGCACCGCGGAGGTGCTCTCCGGGGTCACCAGCGACACGATGGGCTACAACCAGTCCTTCCTCGGCCCCACGATGAAGTGGACCAACGGCGACACCGTTCTGCTCGACATCACCAACAGCCTGGGCGAGGACACCACTGTCCACTTCCACGGCGCCCACGTCCCCGCCAAGACGGACGGCGGTCCCCAAGTAGCCTTCGCCGACGGGGAGACCTGGTCCCCGACGTTCACGGTCAAGGACGACGCCAAGACGCTCTGGTACCACCCGCACGCCCTCGGCACCACGGCCAAGCAGGCGGTGCACGGACTGGCCGGCATGATCATCGTGGCGGACGACTCGACCGTCTCCTCGGAGCTGCCGAGCACCTACGGCACCGACGACATCCCGTTGATCTTCCAGAGCCTCGCCACCGACAGCGCCGGCGACATCAAGTACAACCTCACCGGATACCTGGGCAACGGACTGAGCTTCCCGCTGCTGCTGAACGGCACCAACGTGGACGACACCACGCTGACGTTCACGGCGACCAGGACCCGCACCCGGTTCCGGGTGCTCAACGCATCGCCGTCCGACATCATCACCATCCAGCGCAGCGACGGCGGCAACCTCACCCAGATCGCCACCGACCAGGGCTACCTCACCGCGGCCACCGAGGTGACCGGCATCCGGCTGGTGGCCGGCGCCCGCGCCGAGTTCGTCCTCGACCTGTCGGACGCCGTCACGCTGCAGGCCGTCGTCACCACCGGCTGGGTCCGCGGCGGCAGCGGCACCTACGACGTGCTCGCGATCACCGCGTCCGGCACCGACACCCCGGACGACCTGCCGGCCTCGCTCAACACGATCGACCGGTACGACACCACCGACTTCACCGCCCGGACCATCACCCTCGGCCAGAGCGGCACGACGATGACGATCAACGGGTCGGCGGGGACGAGCATGTCCTCGATGGCCATGATCAGCACCACGCTGGGGTCCAAGGAGATCTGGACCATCAAGAACGGCACCCAGCTGGAGCACTCGTTCCACCTGCACGACGTGCCCTACCAGCTGATCTCCATCAACGGCGAGGATCCGACGGGAGTCGACCTCGGCTGGTTCGACACCTACGAAGTGGTCGGCGGCGGCTCGATCGAGATCGCCATGGAGTTCACGGACTTCGCCGACGACACCTACATGTACATGCTGCACTGCCATCTGCTGCAACACGAGGACGAGGGAATGATGGCGTCCCTCATGGTGACCGAGAGCTAGCCGGGGGCCGGCCTCCCGGTCAGGCTGCCGCCGGCGGTGGAAGCACCGGCGGCAGCCGTTCGTGCGTCGTGCTCCGGCGGAACCGGTCTACGACAGTCCGGCGGCCCGGGCCCGCTCCACCGCCGGGCCGATCGCCTTGGCGACGGCGTCGACGTCGGCCTGGGTGGAGGTGTGGCCGAGCGAGAAGCGCAGGGTGCCCCGGGCCAGGTCCGGGTCGGTCCCGGTGGCCAGCAGGACATGGCTCGGCTGGGCGACGCCGGCCGTGCACGCGGAGCCCGTCGAGCACTCGATGCCCTGCGCGTCGAGCAGCAGGAGCAGCGAGTCGCCCTCGCAGCCCGGGAACGTGAAGTGGGCGTTGGCCGGCAGTCGGTCCACCGGGTCGCCGCCGAGGATCGCGTCCGGTACGGCCGTACGCACCGCGTCGATCAGCTGGTCCCGCAGGGCGCCGACCTCGTGCGCGAACCGCTCGCGGCGCTCGGTGGCGAGGCGCCCCGCCACCGCGAAGGAGGCGATCGCCGGGACGTCGAGGGTGCCGGAGCGCACGTGCCGCTCCTGGCCGCCGCCGTGCAGGACCGGTACGGGGCTGTGCTCACGGCCGAGCAGCAGGGCGCCGATGCCGTAGGGGCCGCCGATCTTGTGGCCGGAGACGGTCATCGCGGCGAGGCCGGAGGCGGCGAAGTCCACCGGGGTCTGGCCGAACGCCTGCACCGCGTCCGCATGCAGGGGGATGTCGAACTCGTGGGCCACGTCGGCGAGTTCGCGGATCGGCAGGATCGTGCCGATCTCGTTGTTGGCCCACATGACGGTGGCGAGGGCCACGTCGTCGGGGTTGCGGGCGATCGCCTCGCGCAGCGCGTCGGGGTGGACCCGGCCGTAGCCGTCGACGGGAAGGTACTCCACCGTCGCGCCCTCGTGTTCGCCGAGCCAGTGGACCGCGTCGAGGACCGCGTGGTGTTCGACGGGGCTGGACAGGACGCGGGTGCGGGCGGGGTCCGCGTCGCGGCGGGACCAGTAGAGGCCCTTGACCGCGAGGTTGTCGGCCTCGGTGCCGCCGGAGGTGAGGACGACCTCGCTGGGGCGGGCGCCGAGCGCCTCGGCCAGGGTCTCCCTGGATTCCTCGACCGTGCGGCGGGCCTGGCGGCCGGAGGCGTGCAGGGAGGACGCGTTGCCGGTGACGCCCAGGGCGGCGGTGAGGGCAGCGGCCGCTTCCGGGAGCATCGGGGTCGTGGCTGCGTGGTCGAGGTAGGCCATGGTGGGTCGATTCTACGGGGCACGGAGTTGGGGACGCCTCGCGCCGTAGGGGGCCTTCACCGTGGGCGGCTACCGGTCACGTGGTGGCTGGTCGCGCAGTTCCCCGCGCCCCTATGGGGGCGCTTCAGTGAACCCTGCTCACAGGCTCCAGGAGACCGTGTGCGAGGCCGCGATCGCGATGCCGAGCACCGCCAGGTCCGCCACGCCCAGGAACAGGCCGAGATAGGCGCGGCCCTTGCGGGCCGTGCCGCGCCACAGGGCGACGGCGGCCAGGGCGATCGCGGTCGGGCCCAGGAACAGGTTCAGGACCAGGAGGCCCAGCAGGCCCAGGATGAAGGACGCGACGGCCATGCCGTCGGCGTCGCGGGTACGGGGCTGGGTGCGGGGGGTGGCCGGGGCGGTGAGGTGCATCATGGTCGGCTCCTCTGGCGAGCGGGACGGAAGGTCAGTTGGCAGAGGTGCGGCGGTGGCGGGCGATGCGCTCGCGGACCGCGAAGACGGCGAGCCAGACGGCGATGACGGCGGCCAGGCCCGCGGTGACGTCGAGCGGCGCGTGGGCCACGGTGCCCAGCACCACGCCGAGCAGCATGAGTGCGGCGACGAGGAACAACATGGGTTTCGATCCCCCTCCGTTACATTTGGGTGAACGGTTGTAGTAACAGTTGTTCACTGACTTCGAGTCTACCAACCTCTACGGCTTTTCAATTCGAGAGAACAGTTGTTAACTGGATGACATGAGTCACACCCTCGGCATCCGGCAGGCCCAGAAGCAGAAGACCCGCCAGGCCCTCCTGGACGCGGCGCTCGGGCTGCTGGAGGAGCAGAGCCTGAGCAGCCTGGGGCTGCGCGAGGTCACCCGGGCCGTCGGGGTCGCCCCGACCGCCTTCTACCGGCACTTCCGCTCCACCGCCGACCTGGGTGTCGCCCTCGTCGACGAGGCGCTCGGCAGCCTGCACCCCATGGTCCGTACGACGGTCGCCACCCCCGGCGCCGAGCGCATCGACCGGGCCGTGCGGCTGATCGCCGACCACGTGGCCGCGCACCCGGCGCACGTCCGGTTCATCGCCCGCGAGCGGCACGGCGGGGTCCAGCCGGTGCGGGCGGCGATCCGGGACCAGCTGGCCCGGTTCGCCGAGGAGGTCAAGACGGAGCTGGCCAAGGACCCCGAGGCCGAGGGCTGGCACGACGACGACCTGCTGATGCTGGCCCACCTCTATGTGGACCAGATGCTCATCACCGCCTCGCTGTTCCTGGAGACCCTGGAGTCGCCGGAGCCCTCGGAGGCGGAGCGGCAGCGCGTGACCCGGATCGCCACCCGTCAGATGCGGCTCATCAGCCTCGGCCGGCAGCACTGGCTGGACTGACGCACGACCAGCCCCGGGAGTCAGCTCCTGGTGGCCTGCTGGGCCGGGGCTCCGCCGGGGGCCGCGCCGCCCCCGCCGGGACCGCCCGGACCGCCGCCGCAGCCGCCACCGCCCTGGCCGCCGCCGCCCGGCGTACCGCTCGGCATGCCGGTGGGGGTGCCGGTCGGCTCGGCGGTACCGGTGGGGGCGCCCGAGGGAGCGCCGGACGGGACCCCGGTGGGCGCCCCCGAGGCCTGACCGGTCGGCATGCCCGAGGGGCGCTGACAGGACTGCGACCGGCCGGAGTCGCCGTTGCCGGTGGAGGACGACGAGTCGTCCGAGCCGCACGCGGTCAGCAGCAGCGGTGACACGGCGAGCAGGGCGACCGCGGGGGCGAGACGTACACGCTTCATGAGAGCCAACTCCATGGAGGATGAGGGAGTCCTGAGGCGTGGCACTCAACCAACGGCGCTTAGGGCGTACTTGGGGCCGCCCTGTCCCCGACCTGTGAGTCGGACAAAGGACGGCGGCGGTCAGCCGAGCCGGACGCGGGCCAGTTGCCGCGACTGGGCGACCAGCCGGTCCGCGCTGTCCCAGACCTCGGCGTCCTCCTCCAGGAAGCCGCCGGCGAGGTTCCGGGTGGCGATGGAGACCCGGAGGGGGCCCGGGGCGGGGCGGTGCCGGACGTGGACGGTGAGCTCGATCGTCGGGACCCAGCCCTTGAGGCCGATCTCGAACGCGGTGGGCGGCAGCGCGTCCACGGCCAGCAGCAGCGAGAGCGGGTCGGCGTCCCGGCCGTCGGCGAGCCCGAACCAGGCACGCATCTCACCCTTGCCGGAGGGCGCGCCGAGCGCCCAGCCCAGGGTCGCCGGGTCCAGCTTGAGCATCAGGCGCTCGGTGATGGCGGAGCTGCCGTCGACCGGGGCGGGTCCGTCCTGGGGGCCGAAGCACTGGTCCATGGGCGGGATGGCGGGCGGGACGGCCGTCGTGCGGACGTCGTCGGGAAGGGCGGCGAGATCGCCGTAGGAGGCCAGGACGCGGATGCGTTCGACCTCGTTGCCCTCGTCGTCGTACTGGAAGAGGGAGGCCTGGCCGGTGGAGAGGGTGCGGCCGGTGCGGACGGTGTCCGTGCGGATCACGGCCGGGCCGGGCCGGGACGCGGTCAGGTAGTGCGCGGAGACGGTGAACGGGTCCGGGTGCGGCAGCGTGTCCGCCAGGGCCCGGCCGAGCACCGCCAGCAGATAGCCGCCGTTGACGGCGCTGATGATGGTCCAGCCGGCCGAGAGGTCGATGTCGTACACCCCGGGGGCGCGCCGGGTGACCGCGGTGTCGCGGTCGAACTCGCTGTCGCCGACGACGGCCCGCGTCGCTGATGCTTCTGACATGTCTGAACACTACAAGAGAAGATTACTAAGCGGTCGCTTTTGTGAGCTACGCGGCAGCGGCGCCCCGGTAAGGGATCCCCCTCCCGAGTGAGGTTCCGGCAATTTCTAGGTAAGTGTCCGGAGACGTCCGTAACCCGGACCCGGGAATTCCCCTCTATGGGGACATGAGCCTCACCGGGACTCCGTTCCTCTACACGACCATCGTGCTGACCGTGGTCGCTCTCATACTGCCGCTCTCCCTGTGGTCGCGGATGCGGGGGCCCAGGATCGTGCGTGCCGCGGCCCGGGTCCTGATGCTGCTGTTCGCTCAGGCCACGGCGGTGACGCTGATCTTCGTACTGGTCAACAACCAGAACAACCTGTACGACAACTGGGCCGATCTCCTCGGTACCGGCAACCACGTCCAGCAGGCCGCCAACCTCGGCCAGGACGGGACCGGCGGAATAGCGCTGAAGACGCTGCCCAAGGTGAAGCAGACCTTCGCCGCGGCCAGCGGACCCGGTATGCGCGGGGTGCAGGTCACCCAGCTCAAGGGCCGGATCTCGGGGGTGAACGCCGAGGTCTACGTGTGGCTGCCGCCCCAGTACAACGAGCCCAGGTACAAGAACCACAAGTTCCCGGTGGTGGAGCTGCTGCCGGGCTACCCCGGCTCGGCCAAGGCCTGGTTCGGCTCGATGAAGGTGACCCAGCAGCTGGAGCCGCTGATGAGGAGCGGCAGGGTCGCGCCCTTCATCCTGGTCGCCCCGCGCACCAACCTGCTGGCCGGGGTGGACACCGGGTGCGCCAACATCCCGGGCACGGTCAACGCCGACACCTGGCTCAGCATCGACGTCCCGAAGATGGTCACCGACAACTTCCGGGCCGCCCCCGCCCCGGGGAACTGGGCCACCGCGGGCTACTCGGCCGGCGCGCACTGCGCGGTCAAGCTGGCGGTCGCGCACCCCGACCGCTACCGGGCCGCGGTCAGCCTGTCCGGGTACAACGACCCCATCGGCGAGCGCAACTCACTCGCCGCGCAGAACCTCACCCTGCGCCAGCAGAACAACCCCTACCTGCTGCTGCGGAAGGCGGCCAGCCCGCCCCCGATCGCGCTGTACCTGTCCGGCGAGTCAGGTGACGGCTACCAGGCCGGGGTGGCGCTCGAACAGGTCGCGAAGGCGCCGACCACCGTGCACGTGGTGTTCCTGCCGCGCAGCGACGGCGGCCACAACATGGCGCTGTGGCGGCCTCAGGTGGCGACCGTGTTCGAGTGGCTCACGGTCAACATGGGCCAGAGCCACGTCAAGGGCCACTCCGCTACTCCTCTCGAACCGTCGAGCGCCGGTTCCACGCGCGCGGCGCTCGCCAGTGGTACCGCATCGCGAGCAGGCGCAGTACGAAAGCGGTGACCACCGCGAGCCCGCTGGTGTACGGGGTCAGCGCGTCGTAGTGGATGCACAGCACCACGGTCATCGCCCCGACGATCGCCGGGACCGCGTACAGGTCGCGGTCCCAGCGCAGCAGCGAGGGCACCTCGTTGGCGAGCACGTCCCTGAGCACGCCGCCGCCGACCGCGGTGGCGAGCCCCAGGGCGGCCGAAGCGGTGAGGTTCAGGCCGTAGGAGTACGCCTTCGTCGTGCCGCTGACGGCGAACAGGCCGAGGCCGGCCGCGTCGAACACCAGGACCGCCGACTGGATCCGTTCGACGTGCGGGTGCAGGAAGAACACCACCAGGGCGGCGATGAGGGGGGTCATGAAGTACCCGAGGTCCGTGAAGGCGGCCGGGGGCACCGCGCCGATGATCACGTCCCGGAAGATCCCGCCGCCCAGCGCGGTGACCTCGGCCAGCACGGCGATGCCGAAGACGTCGAAGTTCTTGCGGACGGCCAGCAGCGCGCCGGAGATCGCGAAGACGAAGATGCCGATGACGTCGAGGGTGTGCTGGACGGACGGGGAGAAGAGTTGCTGGAGCTGCACCCTGACATTGTGGACCGTCAGGGTGCATGCACCTTACAAAGCCAGGCCTACAGGGTCGGTTTGCCAGGGGTGAAGAGCCAGGTGCGGAACAGGTCGTCGAGCTGCTGCCCGGAGACCTTCTCCGCGAGCCGGATGAAGTCGGCGGTGTCGGCGTTGCCGTAGCGGTGCAGCGTCGTCCAGGCGGGGAGCAGCTTGAAGAAGGCCGTGTCGCTGATCCGTTCGCGCAGCATCTGGAGGGTCATGGCGCCGCGCTGGTAGACGGCCGAGGCGAACATGGTGTCGCGCTGCGGGTCGGCGACGGTGATCCCCCAGAAGGGGTTCTCGGCCGCCCGCGCGTTGTACGCGGCGAGGAACGAGTCGTGGGCCGACCTGGTGCCCTGGTGCTCGGCCCACAGCCACTGGGCGTAGGTGGCGAAGCCCTCGTTGAGCCAGACGTCCTTCCACTGCGCCACGCTCACCGAGTCGCCGAACCACTGGTGGGCCAGTTCGTGCACGATCGTCGTCTCGTTGCGCACCGCCGAGTAGGCCGGCTTGCTCTGCACCTCCAGCGAGAACCCCGCCTGCGGCATGTCGTCGACGATCGCACCGGTCTCCTCGAAGGGGTACGGCCCGAAGACCGAGGCCCAGTAGTCGGTGGCGGCGGCGGTGACGGCGTACACGTCGACGCTGTTGCTGTGGGCGAGGGTGGGGTCGATGGCCACGTAGATCGGTATGCCGGAGGGGGTCTTTCCGGTGCGGACGTCGAACTTGCCGATGGTGGCGGTGGCGAGGTAGGTCGCCATGGGCTTCGACTCGCGCCAGTGGGTGTACGTCGAGGCGCCCTTGTCGTAGGTCGAGACGAGCCGGCCGTTGGAGACGGCGGTCAGGCCCTTGGGCGCCTTGACCCTGATGTCGTAGGTGGCCTTGTCCGAGGGGTGGTCGCTGGACGGGAACCAGGTGGAGGCCGCGTTGGGCTCGCAGGCGACGAAGACGCCGTCGGGGGTCTTCATCCAGCCGTAGTCGGAGCCGAAGACGATGGGGCTGTTGAGGGGCTGGGGTATGCCGCCGTAGGTGACGGAGACGGTGAACTCCCGGCCCCTGGGGAGGAAGTTCCTCGGGGTGACGGTGATCTCGTCGCCGCTGCGCGTGAACTCGGCGCGTCTGCCGTTCACCTCGATCCGGGTGACGTCCAGCTTCTGGAGGTCGAGGTCGAAGGTGGAGAGGTTCTGGGTGGTGCGCGCGGTGATCGTCGTACGGCCGTCCAGGCGGCCGGTGTCGGGCGCGTAGGCGATGTCGAGGTCGTAGTGGCGGGCGTCGAAACCGCCGTTGCCCAGCTGCGGGAAGTAGGGGTCGCCCACGCCGTCGGCGCCCGGGGTGGGGGCGGGAGCGGCGGCGATGACGAAGGAGGCGGCTGCCGCGGTCGCGACAGCCGCCAGACGTGCCGAACGGGAGAGGCGCATGGGTCGTCCCTTTCGAGCGTGCCGGTCAGTGCACGGACACGGACGACTCTGCATGCTGCCGTTACGGCATGTACATGGCTTTACCGAGACGTGTCATGCGTCACCCCCGGCTGACTCCTGTTCTCCCGTGGAACAGGAATGCCCCGGCAGACCGAACGGCCTGCCGGGGCATTCACGCGGGTGGTCCGCTCACTTCTCGTCGCGGGTTTCCGGTTCCGTGGGTTCGGTCGCGGACGCGGCCTCCTCGCGCTCCGTGTCCGCGGCCTCCGGCTGCGCGGCGGCCGTCTCGGACGCCTCTGCGGTCTCCGGCTGCTCGGCGGCCGTCTCGGGCGCCTCTGCGGCCTCCGGCTGCTCGGCGGCCGTCTCGGGCGCCTCTGCGGCCTCCGGCTGCTCGGCGGCCGTCTCGGACGCCTCTGCGGCCTCCGGCTGCGCGGCGGCCGTCTCGGACGCCTCGGCGGTCTCCTCCGCCGCGGCGATCTCCTCCGCCGCGGCGATCTCCTCCGCCGCCGCGGCCACCGCCGCCGACGTCTCCGCCGACTCCTCCAGGGCCGCCTCGCCGACCAGTTCCGCGGCCTCCTTCGCCGCGGTCAGCAGGACCGTGTCCTGCGGTGCCTGGTCGGCGAAGTTCTCCGGGTGGTGGCAGGCGACCTGCTGGCCGGTGCGCAGTTCGAGGAGGCGCGGCTCGGTGGTCTTGCAGATCTCCGTCGCCTTCCAGCACCGGGTGTGGAACCGGCAGCCGGACGGCGGGGCGATCGGCGACGGCACGTCACCGCGCAGCAGGATGCGCTCGCTCTTCTGCCCGCGCCGCTTCGGGTCCGGGACGGGCACCGCCGACATCAGCGCCTTGGTGTACGGGTGCATCGGCGACTCGTACAGCTTGGTGCTGTCGGCGAGTTCGACGATCTTGCCGAGGTACATCACCGCGACCCGGTCCGACACGTGACGGACGACGGAGAGGTCGTGGGCGATGATCACATAGGTGAGGCCCAGCTCCTCCTGGAGGTCGTCCATGAGGTTGACGACCTGGGCCTGGATCGAGACGTCCAGGGCGGAGACGGGCTCGTCGGCGACGACCAGCTTCGGCTTCAGGGCGAGCGCGCGGGCGATGCCGATGCGCTGGCGCTGACCACCGGAGAACTCGTGCGGGTAGCGGTTGTAGTGCTCGGGGCTCAGGCCCACCAGCTCCAGCAGGCGCTGGACCTCCTTCTTGACCCCGCCCTCCGGCTCGACGCCCTGGAGCCGGAACGGCGCCGAGACGATCGAACCGATGGTGTGCCGCGGGTTCAGGGAGCCGTACGGATCCTGGAAGATCATCTGGATGTCGCGGCGCAGCGGGCGCATCTTCGCGGTGGACAGGTGCGTGATGTCCTGACCCTCGAAGGTGACCTTGCCGCCCGTCGGGTCCTGGAGCCGGGTGATGACCCGGCCCATGGTCGACTTGCCGCAGCCCGACTCGCCGACCACGCCCAGGGTCTCGCCCTTGCGCACCTCGAAGTCGATGCCGTCGACGGCCTTCACCGCGCCGACCTGGCGCTGCAGGATGCCCTTCTTGATCGGGAAGTGCTTCTCCAGGCCCTCGACCTTCAGCAGCACCTCCCGGTCCCCGGACGCCTTCTCGGGAGCCGGCGCCTGCTGCGGGATGACCGCCTCATCGGTTTTCTTCGTGTCGCTCACAGCTTCGGCGCAATCTCTTCGGTCCAGATCCGCGTCCGGTCCTCGGCCGAGAGGTGGCAGGCGGACCAGTGGCCGCCGTCGACCAGCTCCAGCTCGGGACGGACCGTGCGGGTGACGTTCCCCTTGGGAAGGTCCGCGTACGGGCAGCGCGGGTGGAAGGCACAGCCCGAGGGGACGTTGATGAGGCTCGGCGGCTGGCCCTTGACCGGGATGAGCCGGTCGGAGGTCTCGCGGTCGATGCGCGGCATCGAGCCCAGCAGACCCCAGGTGTAGGGGTGCTGCGGCTTCTCGAAGATCTCGTCGACCGGGCCGCGCTCCACACACCGGCCGCCGTACATCACCAGCACGTCGTCGGCGATCTCGGCCACCACACCCAGGTCGTGGGTGATGATGATGACCGCGGAGCCGAACTCCTTCTGCAGGTCCCGGATCAGGTCGAGGATCTGCGCCTGGACGGTCACGTCCAGGGCGGTCGTCGGCTCGTCCGCGATGAGCAGCTCGGGGTTGTTGACCAGCGACATCGCGATCATCGCGCGCTGGCGCATACCGCCGGAGAACTCGTGCGGATAGCCGTCGACGCGCTTGGCGGGCTCGGGGATGCCCACGCGGTCGAGCATCTCGATGGCGCGGGCGCGGGCGACCTTCTTGCTGACGTCGTGGTGGACCCGGTACGCCTCGACGATCTGGTCGCCGATCTTGTAGTACGGGTGCATCGCGGACAGCGGGTCCTGGAAGATCATCGCCATCTCGCGGCCGCGCAGCCGGCGCACTTCGTCCGGAGAGGCTCCGACGAGTTCCTTGCCGCCCAGCCAGATCTCGCCGGACATCCGGACGTTCTTGCCGCGGGCGCCGAGCCGGTGCAGGCCCATGATGGCGAGCGAGGTGACGGACTTGCCCGAACCCGACTCGCCCACGATGGAGAGGGTCTTGCCCTTCTCCAGGGAGAAGCTGAGGCCGTCGACCGACTTGACGATGCCGTCGTCGGTCGGGAAGTGCACCTTGAGGTCTCGGACATCGAGAAAGGCGTCCGACGGGCTGCTCGGCGTGGGCTCCCCCACGGCGGCACCGGTCTTGGAGAGTTCGGTCACGAGAGCCTCACCCGCGGGTCGGCGGCCGCGTAGAGCAGGTCCACCAGGAGATTTGCGATCACGACGAAGAAGGCGGCGAGCAGGGTCACGCCGAGGATCGGAGGCAGGTCGTTGTCATCGATGGCCTGCACCGCGTACTGGCCGACACCGTGCAGCGAGAACACGGTCTCGGTGATCACCGCGCCGCCCAGCAGCAGACCGAGGTCCATGCCGAAGACGGTGATGATCGGGGTGAGCGCGGCGCGCAGTCCGTGCCGGACGACGACCTTCTGCTCGCGCAGGCCCTTGGCGCGGGCCGTGCGGATGTAGTCCTCGTTCATCGTCTCCAGCATGCCCGAGCGGGTGAGCCGCGCGTAGATGGCCGAATACAGGAGGGCGAGCGAGCACCAGGCGGGGATCAGTGTGTTGGCCCACTGTGCCGGGTTCTCGGTCAACGGGACGTACGTGCGGCCGAAGATCGGCCACTGGTAGGTGAAGAGCAGGATCGCCAGGTTGCCCGTGAAGAACATGGGCAGCGAGACGCCTGCGAGGGCCACACCCATGAAGGTGCGGTCGAAGAAGGAGCGCGGCTTCAGCGCGGAGATCACGCCGATCGCCACACCCGAGACCAGCCACAGCACGGCGGCACCGGCGGCCAACGACAGGGTCACCGGCATCCGGGAGGTCAGCTGCGGCCAGACGGCCTGGTGGGTCTTGAAGGAGTAGCCGAAGCACGGCGCGTCACAGTGCACCGTGGTGGGGCCCAGGTCATAGGTGGCGCCGGAGACGATCCCCTTGATGAAGTGCCAGTACTGGACGTAGACAGGCTGGTCCAGACCGAGGTTGTGCTTGACCGCGGCGATGTCCGCCTTCGACGGGCTCTTGCCGATGTACTGCTGCGCCAGCTGGTCGGCGGTCTGCCCGGCGAGCCGCGGCAGCACGAAGAAAATGGCGAAGGTGACCGCGGAGACGACCAGCAGCAGGATCACCGCTGCGAGCGTCCGACGGAGGATGTACGAGATCACGGGGATCGGCGCTGGTGCCCGCGGGCCACGAAGTCCGCGGGCACCAATGCCTTCACCTGCCTTCCGGGGCTGCTACTTCGACGCGACGCCGATGTTGAGGTAGTCGTACTGGCCGCTCCAGGCCGCCGAGGACACCAGGTTGGTGTTGTTCGTCGGGCGGGCCAGCAGGACCTTGAAGTAGGTCAGCGGGACGATGACGGCGTCGTCCATGGCCTGCTTGTCGATCTGCGTGTAGAGGGCGATGCGCTCGGAGTCGCTCTGCGTGCCGATCGCCTTGGCCAGCAGGTCGTTGACCGACTTGTTGTCGTACTGCGACAGGTTGGTGTTACCCGACTGGCTGATCGCCTGGCCGTTCAGGATCTGCTGCAGGAAGCCGTAGCCGGACGGCCAGTCGGCACCCCACTGCATCATCATCAGGCCGACGTTCTGCTTGTTGGCGAAGTTCGGCACACCCGCGTAGTCGGTGAAGTACTTGCCCGACGGGTACTGCTTGAGGCTGGCGTTGATGCCGACCTTCTTCAGCGAGTTGATGATCGCCGTGGCGGCGTCGACCTCCTGCGGACGGTCCGAACGCGCCGTGATGTTGGTGCTGATCGACGACTTGCCGCAGGCCTTCAGCTGCTCCTTGGCCTTCGCGACGTCACCCTTGTTGCCGGTGGTGGCGTAGACGTCCGCCTTCGCGTAGCCCGGGATGTCCGGCGGCAGCACCGTGGTGGCGACGTCACCGCGGATCGGACCACCCTCGGCGGTCTGCACCGAGACCTTGTCGATCGCGTACTCGACGGCCTTGCGGCAGGCGGCGTTGTCGAACGGCTTCAACTTGGTGTTGATCGCCATGTAGACCAGACGGCCACCGTAGGTGTTGTCCGTGTTGGCCTTCTTGCCGGAGTCGGTGAGGAGCTGGGCCTGCGTGGCTGCCTGGACACCCGTGCCGCCGAGGTCGATCGCGTCGCCGGCCAGGACGTCCTTGTCGACCGTCTCGGGGTTGACCTTGAGGTTGACGACGATCTTGTCCGGCAGCTGCTTGCGCAGCGGGTCGGTCTTCGGGTCCCAGTTCTTGTTGCGGACCAGCACGGCCTGCTTGCCGTCCTGGTAGCTCTGGAACTGGTACGAGCCCGAGGACACGATGTTCTTGACGTAGTCGACGCCGTTGTCCTTGGCCTGCGGGACCGGGGCCGTCTGCGGGGCGGCGACCAGGTAGTCGAACTCCTGGAAGGCCGTCTTCAGGTGGAAGACGATCGTGGTGTCGTCCGGGGTCTCGATGGAGGCGAGGCCCTTGGCGCTCTTGTCCTTGTAGGGGCCCTTGTACTTGTCGCCGCCGACCAGGAACTGCTGGAAGTAGTTCGGGCCGAGGGAGAGCACGTCACGCGCGAAGTTGGAGCGCTCTACGGCGTACTTGACGTCCTTGGACGTGATCGCGGTGCCGTCCTGGTACTTCAGGCCGGAACGAAGCTTGTACGTCCAGGTCTTGCCGCCGTCGCTGGAGACACCCTTGCTCGCGGCGAGGTCCGGGACCAGGGTGTTGCCCTTGGAGCCGGGGCCCGGCTCGAACGTCATCAGCGGACGGGCGTACAGCCGGCTGAAGTTGTACATGTACGCGTAGTACGTGTTACCGGGGTCGAACGAGTCCGGGACGTCGGACAGCTCGTAGGTGACCGTGCCGCCCTTCTTGTCCGACGCGTTGACGACACCCTTGGTAGCCGCGTTGGCCGCGGCGGAGCTGCCGCCGTTGTCGTTCTTGTTGTCATCGGCCTTGCTGCACCCTGCAACCAGCAGGGTGGCGGAGCCGATGGCCGCGATCGCGGCCAGCGCTGACCTTCGCATGATGGGTGGGTTCCCCTCCATTGTCGGAAACTTTTCGGGCTCTCGGGTGCCGGCAGGCGTCAGCGGCTGCGCGGGTCGAGAGCGTCGCGGAGACCGTCACCGAGCAGGTTGAACGCCAGCACGGTCACGAAGATTGCAAGGCCGGGCACGATCATGTACTCGGGATCGACCTGGTAGAAGGTCACGGCTTCACGGAGCATGCCGCCCCAGGACGCCTGCGGGGGCTGGATGCCGACGCCGAGGAAGCTGAGGGACGCCTCGAAGAGGATGTTGGTCGGGATCAGCAGCGTCGAGTAGACGATGATCGGGCCGACCAGGTTGGGCATCAGCTCGCGGAACAGGATGTACGGGCCCTTGGCACCCATGCCGCGCGAGGCGTCGACGAACTCGCGCTCCCGCAGGGCCAGGGTCTGGCCGCGCACGATCCGGCCCAGGTAGGGCCAGTTGAAGAAGCCGATGACGAAGATGAGCACGCTCAGGTGGAGCGGCAGTCCGTTCAGGCCGAACGCACCGCCCTGCAGGGTGGCGGAGATGGCGATGGCGAACAGCAGGAGGGGGAAGGCGAGGAAGGTGTCCATCAGCCGGCTGATGACCGAGTCGACGCGCCCGCCGTAGTAGCCCGCGACGACGCCCATGACGGCCCCGATCACGTTGGAGAGGACGGTGGCGCCGAAGGCGACCACCAGCGACACCCAGGAGCCCTCCAGGATGCGGGTGGCGATGTCGCGGCCGAACTTGGGGTCGATGCCCAGGGGGTGGTCGAGACTCATACCGCCCCAGCCACCGGTCGGCAGCGAGGTGTTGGGATCGATCAGATCCTGGTGGAAGGCGTTGGGGTCGAGACCGAACAGAGCCTGGATGGGGCGGGCGAGGATCGCCACCACGATCAGCAGGACGACAACGATGCCGCCCGCGACGGCGACCCTGTCCTTCTTGAACCGGGACCAGGCGATCTGCCCGAGGGAACGCCCCTCGATCCGCCCCTTACCGGCACCCTCCAGCACAGCCTCCGGCTGCGCATCGGCTGCCGCCCCGGTGGTCTCGATCGGTGCGGTCACAGTGACCTGACCCCTCTCACCGGTGGTGACCGGCTTTTGTCCGCCGCTATGGGCGGCTTGGTTCGCTTGCATGGTGCGCGGTGGCTGCCGATGGTTACGGCCCCACCGTCCGCGAGACCGTTGACTGGCACTGCGTACCGGCTCGCGGGATCGGTGACTTCGCGTCTGAGAGGCGAGTCTTCAACGCCCTGGCGATCACGCGCCAGGGCTGATGGAGAAAGTATGCGCAACCGTGATGACGATCGAGGTTTCCGCTATCCGGACGGCAGACAACAGAGGCCGGACGGAACAATTTACGCACAGGGCGCAGTACGCCTCCAATCGTGCACATCTACGCGCGAAGATCATCGCATGAACTTCGACCGAAGGGCGCCCGCCGGGACCTCGGACGCGAGGCAATTCGATGTGACCGACATCACATTCAGCGCCCATCGTGCCCAGTTCGCCGCTTCCCTCCCCTTTTTCCCTCCGCGCAGAGTGGACAATCGGGATTTTGACCATGAACCGATTTTCCTGCGCTTTACGAATCTGAGCTTCCCCTGAGAATTCACCCGAACCACCTCGCGGAAAAATGCTTGCCGGATCGAATTCGCAGGACTAGCTTCATCCCCGTACCACTGCACCGGCGACCTGAATACCGGGGCAGAAGGAAAACGGGGAATACGGGGAGAACAAATGAAGACCTCGAAGAAGCGCGCGCTCTGTTCCGCTGCGACGGGCGTCGCCCTGCTCGGCGGAAGCTTCGCCATCATTCCCGCGACGGCGACTTCCGCGGCCGCCGCGCATTGCGAGCCTTTCACCTACTACACCGTCTCCAAGCTGTCCGGCGCCTCCTACAAGAGCCGGGGACCGGTGCGCAGCAAGTACAACAGCAGCTCCCACGCGGCCACGCTCTCGATCGCCGAGACGACGAGCACCACGCGGGCGTCCGCCTGGAGCGGAGAGGCCAGCGTGTCCCTGGGCTGGGCCATCGCCACGGTGAACGCCAAGACCAGCTACACGGTGACGAAGACGGCCGCGAAGGGCGTCACCGTGACCGACACCATGGTCGTCGACTCGCACAAGCGGGGATACGCGCAGCCGATGGTCGAGTACCACAACTTCGGGATCTACAAGTGGCGCCAGGGAGGTGACTGCAAGCAGTATCCCGTCAACGACATGGGAATCCTCAAGGGGATAACGTCCTCGGAGCACTGGGCGGAGTGCCAGACGAAGAGCTCCGACGGCTGCACTCCCAAGCCGTAACGGTGATGCACGGCTGACACAGGGCGACACCACAAAAAATCCGGGTGAGCGGCAATGAATTTTGCCGCTCACCCGGATTTCTTGTGCGCAGAATTCAACGGCGTGGAGACGCACGGCGGATGAGCGGTGCTCAGTAACCGCCGGGCGCGGGCGGATAGCCGTAGCCGGCCGCCGGGGCCGGGGGGAGGGCCGCGTGGGCCTCCCGGTCGTAGAACGGGCGGGCCGCCGCTCTCATCCAGAGGACGACCGGGTCGTACTCGTCGGTCATGGCCACGGTGGACACCGGAAGGCCGTCCGGGACCGCGCCGATCGACTGCTGCATCATCGCCCGCACCGAGTCCACCGTCGGCGGCGAGGTGTCGTACACGTCGAGGCCGATCGCCAGGTACGGCGCCCCGAGGGCCGGCTGTACCCAGGCGCGGCGCAACGAGCGGACCGCGGGCGTGCGGTGGGCGTTCTGCGACAGCAGGGCGTAGAACTGCGGGATCTCGATGGTCGGTTCGGCCAGCCGCAGCGGTCCGGCCGGCTGCCGGTCCAGGCCGGTGGCGATGCGGCGCAGGTCCAGCCAGGGGATGCCGACCCCGCCGCCCGGGGCGTGCGGGTTGAGCCAGAGGCCGAAGTGGTCGGGGTACAGGGTGCGGGCCACGTCGAGGCCGTCGACCACCTCGTACGAGCGGTTCCAGCCGCTGGCCGACAATTCCTGGGCCGAGGTCACGCAGGGGGCGTAGCCGTGCCCTTCCACCTCCATGTTCCCGTACTGGGCGTCGGGGGAACCGGACTGACCGTGCCAGAGCAGCATCCAGATCTGGCCGGAGGCGGGTGTGGCGAGGGCGCGGAGGAGTGCCTCGTAGGCGTCGTAGCGCCCGGGGGTTACCTGGCGCAGCATGTGCTCGACCTGTCCGGTCGCCGCGGTGCCGCTGGCGCTCACGTGTTACCGCCCCTTCGTTCGTCGCCCCGCGTGTGGAGCTTGCCCCGCGTTTGGGGACAGCTTAAGCGCCCAGGGGGTGGGGGCCGATGGTCCGTGCGCGGCTACGGGTCGGGCCGCACGGGACAGGGAGCCTCAGTGGCCGTACTGGTAGAAGGGGCGCACGTGGTCCCGCATCCAGTGGGCGACCGGGTCGTCCGCCACGTCCAGCAGGACCAGGTTGACCGGCCACGGCACCGGGACGCGTCCCAGCGCCTTGCCCAGGGCCTCCAGGGGCAGGGCGCGCAGGTCCCCCTCCCACTGGGTGAGTTCGACGCCCACGAACATCACCGGGTCGGCCGTCTCGATCGCGGCCAGGCAGCGGCGGGCCGTGGCGACCACGCCGATCGCCGCGAACTCCGCCGAGGCCGCCGCCAGGAAGTCGATCGGGTCGTCCTGCCAGTCCGGCTCGAAGAGGCGCACCCGGCCGCCCGAGGCGGGTCCGTCCAGTTCGGTGCGGCCGACCCGGCACAGCTCGGCGACGCCCTCCGGCGGCAGCGGAAGGCCCACCACTCCCCCGGGGTTCACGGCGATGCCGACCTGCGGGGGCAGGCCGCGGGCGAACTCGACGGCGGGGGCGACGGTGAACGACAGGTGCGAGCCGACCACCAGGCGGAACTGTTCCTCGGAGCTGAAGACCGGGACGTACACCTGGCCGGCGATCTCCGTGGTGGGCAGGTCGAGGGAGCCGCTGTGCGGGCCGCCGCCCTCGGGTAGCGGGACCCAGAGGAAGCTGCGGCCCAGCACCTCGATGAGCCGGCCCCCCGCCGCGGGCACCCCGAGCGAGGCCGACAGCACCTCCTCCAGTTCGTTGCCGGGCCAACCGCCGTGCGGGTGGGGGTGTGCCTGTGCCGGGAAGTCCGCGGGAAAGTCCGCCGGGAAGTCCATCTGCCTACCGCCTGTTGGAAACCACTGCTGAGGCTGGAAAGGCTAGCGGGTGACACCGACAAAGCCAGCAGCCCATTCGGCCCGCCCAGTTCAGCACGGACGGGCGCCGCGCGCGCAGGGTGGGTGCGGTCAGGTCGTGAAGGCGATGCGGCGCAGTGCGTCCGCCGCGTCGCGGTCGAGGAGGAGCGCCGCTCCGCAGCCCGGGGGCAGTTCGCCCTTCTCGACGGAGCGGATGAGCCGGCCCGCCGCCCGGCGGTGGCGCAGGAAGGCGTACCGCGAGACACCCCGGCCGCGCTCGCGCTGGCCGTCCAGGGCCGTGTCCGGCGTGACGTCGAGCAGCAGCAGGTGCAGGGTGCCGCCGCGGCGGCGCGCCGCGCGGGCCAGCCAGTCGCGCACCCAGACCTGCGTCCCGCAGTCGTGCACGACCACGCCCTCGCCGCTGCGGAGGGCGCGGCGCAGGGCGGCGTAGTGGGCGAGACGGACCAGCGGGCGGTAGACGGCGTACGGCAGGACGCGGGCCAGCCGGGCGTCCCAGCGGTCGCGGGTGTCCTGCGAGTCGATCCGTATGCCCTGGACGGTGCGGTGCATCAGCGTGGACTTCCCGCTGCCCGGCAGCCCGGTGACCACCACCAGGTCACGGGGGCCGAAGAGCAGGCCGTGCGGGCTGTGGCCGGCGCGGTCGCGCAGGTCGCGGACGACCGGTGCGACGGGGAGACCGCCGCACCGCTCGCGGGCCGGGGCCGTCGGCTGCCCGGGCAGGGCGATGCCCGTCGTCGTCGCGTACGCCGTGGTCCTTGTCACCGTGACCGTCCTCCCTGGGGGTTCAGGAAAGGTTCTCCCCACTTAATGTAAAGAGAAGGTAATGCACGGTGTCTCGCGGTTCCGTTCGCTTCCTGCCACAGGCCCGTCACAAAGGGGCGCGGCACGTCCGGTCTGCCGCCGTCGCGGGCGGCGTGCAATGATGTCCGCGCCAACTGCATACCGGCCGCTTGAATCCGCGCGGGAGAGTCCCCCGGCACCACGGTGCCCGGGGCGCCGAAGGAGCAAGTCCCTCCCTTGAATCTCTCAGGCCCCGTTACCGCGCGGGCGAGGCACATCTGAAAAGCGGGCCGCTGTGTCAGTGGCTCCACCCAAGGTGCAAGCCGTGCCCCCGCGTGGGTCAGGGCGAACCTCTCAGGTTCCGATGACAGATGGGGAGGACAGCGGGGAGGACCGCCCTCGCCTGTCACGCCTTTGGGACCCTTGGGAGACGACCGACCGATGAGCAGTACCGATTCCGCCGCACCCCGCCGCACCGCACTCGATGCCCTGCACCGCTCGCTCGGCGCGACCATGACCGACTTCGCCGGCTGGGACATGCCCCTGCGCTACGGCTCCGAGCGCGACGAGCACGTCGCGGTGCGCACCGCGGCCGGCCTCTTCGACCTCTCCCACATGGGCGAGATCACCGTGACCGGGCCCGAGGCGGCCCGGCTGCTGAACCACGCCCTGGTCGGGAACATCGCCTCCGTCGGGCCGGGCCGCGCCCGCTACACCATGATCTGCCGGGCCGACGGCGGCATCCTCGACGACCTGATCGTCTACCGCACGGCCGACACCGAGTACCTGGTGGTCGCCAACGCCTCCAACGCCCAGGTGGTCCTCGACGCGCTGCGGGAGCGGGCCGCCGGCTTCGACGCCGAGGTGCGCGACGACCGGGACGCGTACGCCCTGATCGCCGTCCAGGGGCCCGAGTCGCCCGGGATCCTGAAGTCCCTCACCGACGCCGACCTGGACGGCCTCAAGTACTACGCCGGGCTGCCCGGCACCGTCGCCGGGGTCCCAGCGCTGATCGCCCGCACCGGCTACACCGGCGAGGACGGCTTCGAGCTGTTCGTGAAGCCGGAGCACGCGGTGCAGCTGTGGCAGGCCCTGACCGAGGCGGGCAGGCCTGCGGGGCTGGTGCCCTGCGGCCTGTCCTGCCGGGACACCCTGCGGCTCGAAGCGGGCATGCCGCTCTACGGCCATGAGCTCAGCGCCTCGCTGACCCCCTTCGACGCCGGGCTCGGCCGGGTGGTGAAGTTCGACAAGGAGGGCGACTTCGTGGGGCGCGAGGCGCTCACCGAGGCGGCGGCCCGCGCGGAGTCGGACCCGCCGCGCGTCCTCGTCGGTCTGGTCGCCGAGGGCCGCCGGGTGCCGCGCGCCGGTTACCCGGTGGTCGCCGCGGGCAAGGTGATCGGCGAGGTCACCTCCGGCGCCCCCTCCCCCACCCTGGGCAGGCCGATCGCCATGGCGTACGTCGACGCGGCGCACTCGGCGCCCGGCACGGCCGGGGTCGGTGTCGACATCCGGGGCAGCCACGAGCCGTACGAGGTCGTGCCGCTGCCGTTCTACAAGCGCCAGAAGTAGCGACCGCGGGTGATACCGAGCACATCGTCGCTGCTCGGGCCCGCATTCCGCAGTTCCCCCTTCATCAGCACTCCCCCGCGTACAGGAGAATTCAGGACATGAGCAACCCCCAGCAGCTGCGTTACAGCAAGGAGCACGAGTGGCTGTCGGCCGCCGAGGACGGCGTGGCCAAGGTCGGCATCACGGAGCACGCGGCCAACGCGCTCGGTGACGTCGTCTTCGTCCAGCTGCCGGCGGTCGGCGACACGGTGACCGCGGGCGAGACCTGCGGCGAGCTGGAGTCGACCAAGTCGGTGTCCGACCTGTACTCGCCGGTCACGGGCGAGGTCACCGAGGTCAACGAGGACGTCGTGGAGGACCCGTCGCTGGTGAACTCGGCGCCCTTCGAGGGCGGCTGGCTGTTCAAGGTGCGCTTCGCGGACGAGCCGGCCGACCTGCTCTCCGCCGACGACTACACCGCCTTCACCGCCGGCTGAGGGACACCCCACCGCCGGCCGACGGCCGCAGGAACACCGGCTTAGGAGTCGTAGAAACAGATGTCCGTTCTGAACACGTCCCTGCACGAGCTCGACCCGGAGGTCGCCGCCGCGGTCGACGCCGAGCTGGTGCGTCAGCAGTCCACCCTGGAGATGATCGCCTCGGAGAACTTCGCTCCGCTCGCGGTCATGGAGGCGCAGGGTTCCGTCCTCACCAACAAGTACGCCGAGGGCTACCCCGGCCGCCGCTACTACGGCGGCTGCGAGCACGTCGACGTCACCGAACAGATCGCCATCGACCGGGTGAAGGAGCTGTTCGGCGCCGAGTACGCCAACGTGCAGCCGCACTCGGGCGCCTCCGCCAACCAGGCGGCCCTGTTCGCGCTGGCCCAGCCCGGGGACACCATCCTCGGTCTGGACCTCGCCCACGGCGGCCACCTGACCCACGGCATGCGCCTGAACTTCTCCGGCAAGCAGTTCGACGTGGTCGCCTACCACGTGGACGACTCCGGCCTGGTCGACATGGCCGAGGTGGAGCGGCTCGCCAAGGAGCACCGGCCGAAGGTGATCATCGCGGGCTGGTCGGCGTACCCGCGTCAGCTGGACTTCGCGGAGTTCCGCCGGATCGCCGACGAGGTCGAGGCGTACCTGTGGGTCGACATGGCGCACTTCGCGGGCCTGGTGGCGGCGGGGCTGCACGAGAACCCGGTGCCGTACGCCGACGTGGTCACCTCCACCACCCACAAGACGCTGGGCGGTCCGCGCGGCGGCATCATCCTGGCGAAGAAGGACTTCGCGAAGAAGCTGAACTCGTCCGTCTTCCCGGGTTTCCAGGGCGGCCCCCTGGAGCACGTGATCGCGGCGAAGGCGGTCTCCTTCAAGGTCGCCGCCTCGGAGGAGTTCAAGGAGCGCCAGCGTCGTACGGTGGAGGGTGCGCGCATCCTGGCGGAGCGGCTGACGGCCGCCGACGCCCGCGAGGCCGGTGTGAACGTCCTGTCCGGCGGTACGGACGTCCACCTGATCCTCGTCGACCTGCGCGAGTCCGAGCTGGACGGACAGCAGGCCGAGGACCGGCTCCACGAGGTCGGCATCACGGTCAACCGCAACGCCGTCCCGAACGACCCGCGCCCGCCGATGGTCACCTCGGGGCTGCGGATCGGCACCCCGGCGCTGGCCACCCGCGGCTTCACGGCCGAGGACTTCGCCGAGGTCGCGGACGTGATCGCCGAGACGCTGAAGCCTTCCTACGACGCGAAGGCGCTGAAGGTCCGGGTCGAGGCCCTGACCGCGAAGCACCCGCTCTACCCCGCTCTGAACAAGTAGTTCCCCGGCGGGGGCGCCCGACGGCGTGTGCCCCCGCCCATTTCCAAGGAGTTCCCGTGGCCATCTCGGTCTTCGACCTGTTCTCGATCGGCATCGGCCCGTCGAGCTCCCACACCGTCGGCCCGATGCGCGCGGCCCGGATCTTCGCACTCCGCCTGCGCAACGAGGAGCTGCTGCCCTCGGTCGCGCGGATACGCGCCGAGCTGTACGGATCCCTCGGCGCCACCGGCCACGGCCACGGCACCCCGAAGGCGGTGCTGCTCGGTCTGGAGGGCGCCTCGCCGCGCACGGTGGACGTGGAGACGGCGGACGACCGGCTGGAGACGATCAAGGCCACCGGGCGGCTGTCGCTCATGGGCGAGCACGAGATCGCGTTCTCCTTCGACGACGACCTGAAGCTGCACCGCCGCAAGGCGCTCCCCTACCACGCGAACGGCATGACCCTCTGGGCGTACGACGCCTCCGGGGCGGAGCTGCTGTCCCGGACCTACTACTCGGTCGGCGGGGGGTTCGTGGTCGACGAGGAGGCGGTCGGCGCGGACCGCATCAAGCTGGACGACACCGTCCTGAAGTACCCCTTCCGCACGGGCGACGAGCTGCTGCGCCTGACGAAGGAGACGGGCCTGTCGATCTCCGCGCTGATGCTGGAGAACGAGCGGGCCTGGCGGACGGAGGACGAGATCCGCGCTGGCCTGCTGGACATCTGGCGGGTGATGCAGGCGTGCGTCTCGCGCGGGATGTCCCGGGAGGGCATCCTGCCGGGCGGGCTCCGGGTGAAGCGCCGGGCCGCCGTGACCGCCCGCCAACTGCGCGCCGAGGGCGACCCGTTGGCCCACGCGATGGAGTGGATCACGCTCTACGCGATGGCCGTGAACGAGGAGAACGCGGCCGGCGGCCGGGTGGTGACCGCGCCGACGAACGGCGCGGCCGGCATCATCCCCGCGGTCCTGCACTACTACATCAACTTCGTGCCCGGCGCCGACGAGGACGGGGTCGTCCGCTTCCTCCTGGCGGCGGGCGCGATCGGCATGCTGTTCAAGGAGAACGCCTCCATCTCCGGCGCCGAGGTCGGCTGCCAGGGCGAGGTGGGCTCGGCCTGCTCGATGGCGGCGGGCGCCCTCGCCGAGGTCCTCGGCGGCTCCCCCGAACAGGTCGAGAACGCCGCCGAGATCGGCATGGAACACAACCTCGGCCTCACCTGCGACCCGGTCGGCGGCCTGGTCCAGATCCCCTGCATCGAACGCAACGGCATGGCCGCGGTCAAGGCGGTCACCGCGGCCCGCATGGCCATGCGCGGCGACGGCTCCCACAAGGTGTCCCTGGACAAGGTCATCAAGACCATGAAGGACACGGGCGCCGACATGAGCGTCAAGTACAAGGAGACGGCCCGCGGGGGGCTCGCGGTGAACATCATCGAGTGCTGAGCAACGGGGCCCATGACGGCCCACGCGGATCTGCCGGCCGCGTCGCACGCGGTGTGCCGCAGACTGGTGTCGATCAGTTGACCGACCCAGGGGATGGATTCCATGGCCGAGCGGCCCTTGACGCTGATGGCAGTGCACGCCCACCCGGACGACGAGGCCACGAGCACGGGGGGTGTCCTGGCGCGGTATGCGGCGGAGGGCGTCCGCACGGTGCTCGTCACCTGTACCGACGGCGGCTGCGGTGACGGGCCGGGAGGCGTCAAGCCGGGCGATCCCGGGCACGACCCGGCCGCCGTCGCCGCGCTGCGCCGACGCGAACTGGAGGCGAGCTGCGAGGTCCTGGGGATCGGTCACCTCGAACTCCTCGGCTACGCCGACTCCGGGATGATGGGCTGGCCCGCCAACACGGCGCCGGGATCGTTCTGGAGCACGCCCGTGGACGAGGCCGCCGCCCGGCTGGCCGAACTGATGCTGCGTCACCGGCCCGACGTCGTCGTGACCTACGACGAGAACGGGTTCTACGGCCACCCCGACCACATCCAGGCGCACCGGATCACGATGGCCGCGCTGGCGCTGACCGACGTGGCGTCGAAGGTGTACTGGACGACGGCGCCGCGCTCGATGATGAAGGAGTTCGGGCAGGTGATGCGCGAGTTCGGCGAGGATCTGCCGGAGCTGGACCCGGCCGAGGACCCGGCGGTGCCCGAGATCGGGCTGCCCGACGAGGAGATCACCACGTGGGTGGACACCACCGGGTTCGGCGGCCGGAAGTACGACTCGCTGGCCGCACACGCCAGCCAGGGGGAGAACATCTTCTTCCTGCGCATGGGCAAGGAGAGGTTCACGCACCTCATGGGCGTGGAGACGTTCGTCCGCGTGCACGACACCACCGGCGCGTCCCTGCCCGAGGACGACCTCTTCGCGGGCCTGCGCTGACGAAGGCACGGCCCCCGGCGGCCCGCGGCTGAGAAGTATGACGATCGGCGGTCCCCTGGGCGGGGAATACGGAGCACGAGATTCCAACTCCTGTCCCCCCCCACCGGCACCCAGGGAGTTCCCCCATGCTGCACGGCATCGATGTGAGCGCGTACCAGTCGTCCGCGTACGACACGGACGGCCTCTCCTTCGTCTTCGTGAAGGCGACGGAGGGGCGTTCGTACGTCAATCCGAAACTCGCCGCCCAGACGAAGCGGGGCCGTGACGCCGGGCTGGTCGTCGGCTTCTACCACTTCCTCTGGCCCGGCGACCTCACCGCGCAGGCCGAGTACTTCGTCGCGCACGCCCCCGAGAAGGCGGGCGACATCCTCGCCGTCGACTGGGAGACCACCGGCGACGGCACCCACGCGAGCAACGCCGAGAAGGACGCCTTCATCCGCAAGGTGAAGGCGCTGCGGCCCGGCCACCGCGTGATCCTCTACACGAACCGCAACTACTGGCTCACCGTCGACAGGACCTCCTACGCGGGGGACGGGCTGTGGATCGCCGACTACGTGACGGCGGGCAAGCCGCGCGTCAAGGCCACGTGGCGGTTCCACCAGTACACGAGCGACCCGCACGACAAGAACGTCGCCGCCTTCGCGACCAAGGACGCGCTCAGGCAGTGGGCCGGGGACGCGTGACGGACGGTCCCCGGCCCGGAGCCCGTCAGGCCCGGAAGTCCGCCGGCCGTTCCCTGGACGCCTCGGAGAGGGCCTTGCGGACCGCCTCGACGCCCGCCCGCAGGCCGTAGACCGGGGTGCCCGGCTGCTGGCGCCAGGAGTCGTCGATGCCGCCGTTGTCGACCGTGTCGAAGCCGAGTTCGTCGATCAGGGCGCGGACGGTCCGCTTGGCCTGCTCGTCGTCGCCGGAGACCGGCAGGGCCTGGCGGTCGGGGTCCCCGGCGGGGCGGTGGCGGTCGAGGATGTCCTGGGCGAAGGTGCCGTTGAACGCCTTGATCACCGGGTGGCCGAGGTGCCGTTCGGTCCAGCGGCTCTCGGTCAGGCCGTCGTCCTCGATCTCGGCGATCCGGCCGTCCCGCTGCTGCGGGTAGTAGTTGCCGGTGTCGATCACGGCAGCGCCTTCGGCCGCCCCGTCCAGGAGGCCGGCGGGAAGGCCGGGAACCGCCTTCAGCGGGACCGTGACGACCACGACCTGTGCGCCCCGGGCCGCTTCCTCGGCCCGTACCGCCTTCGCCCCCGTCTCCTCGACGAGCGCGGTGAGCGTCTCGGGACCGCGTGAGTTCGCCACGGACACCTCGTGGCCGAGGGCGGTGAGCCGCCGGGTGAGGTTGCCGCCGATGTTGCCCGCGCCGATGATGCCGATCTTCATGAGGGACCTTCCGTAGTCGATGCACAGTCGATGCACACGCATACAAAGCTGCTGTCCGGCATCAACCCCGGGTCCGCCCGGATCATTCCGGGCAGGGGGCACCCCTCACCCGTTCGGCGGGCACCCCCTCCCCTCGCCTCACTTGCTCAGGTAGGCCCAGAACTCGTCGAACGACAGAACCTTGTCGCCGTTGAGGTCGCGGGTCCTGATGACGGCCTCGGCCACCGTGTCGGTGACGTTCCAGTCACCCCCCTGTGCGAGAGCGGACTTGAACTCGGCGGCGGTGATGAAACCGTCACCGTCCGCGTCGATCCGCTGGAACTGCTGGCGTGCTTCGTCGATGTCCGCCACCGATCCGCCCCTCTGTGTCTGTCTCTGCTGTCGTACCGGTGCCGTACCGGCGTACTGTCGCAGGTCAGATTAACGGTCCAGGCGAGCCGTCAGTGCCGCGGACAGCCGGGAGAACTCCTCGGCGTGCACCGCGAGAGGCTGTCCCTTGAGCACGCAGAGCAGTTCGCGGTAGCGCGCCACGCGGTCGTTGAAGGCCGCCTCCAGCCGCGCCAGCACGGCGGCGGGTTCGCACGCCCTCGTCGGACCAGAAGCGGATGGTGCGCACGGTCAGCCCGGTGGCGCGCGCCAGCTCGCCGATGGTGAAAAGTCCGGTGCCGTCTTCGATCATGTCTGCGAGTGTGGGGCTTCCAGTGGGTGGAGACTCAAGGAGCACGGTGGCAGGAACCCTGCGGGACATTCTCGACGCGGCGGCGGACGGCGTCTTCCCGCCCGCCGACGGCGGCACCACGGTCGTACCGCAGCCGTCCCCGCGGGACGCGGGGGTGCTCTCCTTCACGGCGCACTCGGTGGTGTTCGTGGACGAGGACCCGCGGTGGGTGTACGAGGCCCTGCGCGCGGTCCCCTGCGATCCCCTGTGCGCGAGCATGAACGCGCGGTTCCTCACCGCCCTGATGGACCGCACCGGACGGGAGCAGGAGACGATCGACGCGCTGCTGGTCGCCGCCCCGCTCCCCGGCCGCCCGGACCTGCCCCTCACCCGGCTCACCGGCGCCGGCCACTCCCGGATCGCCTATGCCCGGACCCGCCGCGACGAGGTGCGGGCCTGGGCGGCGGACGGCGGGGTGGTCGTCCTGGGCCGTGGTGTGGCGGGGCGCCTGGAGGTCTCGGTGGAGGTGGCCGAGGGGGCACCGCGGGGGCTGGGCCGCGCCCTGGTGACGGCCGCCCGGCAGCTCGCCGGGGAGCCGCTGTGGGCGCAGGTCGCCCCGGGGAACGCCCGCAGTGTCCGGGCGTTCCAGGCGGCCGGCTACGCGCCGGTGGGCGCCGAGGCGCTGCTGCTCAAGACCTGACCCTCAGCGCCCGGACCCCAGCACCCGGACCCCAACACCCGGACCTCAGCGCCCGGACCTCAGCATCCGAACTCAGTGCCAGGGCTCGTAGTACGGGTTGCTCCGGCAGTCGTCCATGATCTCGATCTTCCTGACCTTGTCGACCGGGCACACGCCGATGATGTACTGCCGGGCGACCCCGCCGGGGAAGGCCACCTCGACCTGGTCGGCCCACCGGTGGGTGTCGCCGATGGTCCTGTTGACGTCGACGCCGCCGGGGGCGTCGATGTAGTAGTTCCAGCCGGACTTGTACCAGGTCTTGTAGAGGTCGTGGTCGTAGGTCGTCGAGACGTACGGGGAGGGCTGGTTGACGAGGACGTACTTCTCGATGTCGTACTGGCCGGTCACGACGTCCTTGGGGAGGAAGCCGACCGGGAAGACCTTGTCGGGCGAGCGGCTGTCGCTGCGGTAGAGGGTGCCGCAGGTGGTGCGCCAGACCGGGGCCGGGGTGATCCGGTCGACGTCGACGTCGTGGTCGGCGGCGGCCTCGAGCTTGTCCTCGAACTGGGGGCAGGCGGGCGCGGCGGCCAGGGCCGGGGTGGCGGTCGCGGTCGCGGTCGCGGCGGCCAGGGCCGGGGTGGCGGTCGCGGTCGCGGTCGCGGCGGCCAGGGCCGGGGTGGCGGTCGCGGTCGCGGGTACGGCGGCCGTGGTCGCGAAGACGGCGGCCAGGGACAGGACGGCGGCAGCGGCACGCCGCCGCAGACGAGTGGTGAGCATGGCAGCACGATGTCGGCCCGGCTGGGCCGCGTCGGGGACCGTCACTCGTTCAGCGGCGTGTCCCGCGTGGTCAGCGGAAGACCCCGGTGTGGCCGAGCGAGTAGCGGCCCGGCTGCGGGTAGACGGCCAGGCCGTGCGGTCCGCTGCCGACGTGGATGCGGGCGAGTTCGGCGCCGGTGCCGGTGTCGATGGCGTACACCACCGAGTTGTACCGGCCGGACAGCCAGAGCACCTTGCCGTCCGCCGACACCCCGCCCATGTCCGGGCTGCCGCCGCCCGGCAGCCGCCACTTGTCGGTCAGCCGGTTCTGCGCGAAGTCGAAGACGGAGATGGTGCCCTCGCCCCGGTTGGAGATGTACATCCGACGGGAGTCCCGGCTGACGTACAGCCCGTGGGCGCCCTTGCCGGTGGCCAGGAAGGTGGGTTTGGCGAAGGTGTCGCCGTTCAGGACCCACAGCCCGTCGGCCATCATGTCCGCGATGTAGAACCGCTTGCCGTCCGGGGATGCCTTGACGTCCTGCGGCATCGCGCCGTGGAACGGCAGCCTCTCCTGCCGGAGCACCTCCATCCGCGCCGTGTCCACCTTGAGCAGTTCGCCGCTGAACTCGCAGGAGACGATGAAGTACTTGCCGTCGATGGAGAAGTCGGCGTGGTTGACGCCGTAGCAGCTGACCGGGAGGGCCTTGACGGTCTTCATGGTGTGCGCGTCCCGGAAGACCAGCTCGCGGTCGTTGGAGGCCATCACGATCGCGTACTTGCCGTCGGGGGTGAAGTACAGGTTGTACGGGTCGTGCACGGCGACCGGACGGCCCGCCTCACCGGTTTTCGGATCGATGGGGGTGAGGCTGTTGCCGAGGTCGTTGTTGACCCACAGGGTCTTCAGGTCCCAGGACGGCACCACGTGCTGGGGCTGCCGGCCGACGGGGATGGTCCGGATCACCCGGTACGTCTTCGGGTCGATCACCGAGACGGTGTCGGAGTTGGTGTTGGGGACGTAGACCAGGGACGGGAAGCCCTTGACGACCGGGGAGAGCAGGCCGGGGCGGTCGGCCGCGTACATGTCCTTGGGGTCGAGGACCGGGGGCATGCCCGGCAGTCCGTCGACGGCCGGTTCCTCCTGCCTGGCCTGTGGCCGCGCCGGGGCGGTGCTGCCGGCGGCCGCGGGCCGGTCGGAGTCGTCGCTGCACGCGGACAGCAGCGCGAGGGCGGTGAGGGCGGCGCCCGCGGCCAGCAGAGGGGCGGCTTTCTTGGTTCGCATCAGCTCAGCAGCTCCGTGGTGGTGACCGCGCGCAGTCCACGGCGGTGGAGTTCTTGGAGTACGACGGGAAGGGCGGCGATCGTGTCGGGATACCCGAGGTGCATGCTCACCACGGAGCCGCCCCTGACCTCCGCGAGCACCTTGCGGGTGATGGCCGACGCGCCGGGGCTGGTGTAGTCGAGCGAGTCGACGTCGTACGACAGCACGTGCGGGTATCCGGCCGCGACGGCGAGGCGGGCGACCAGCGGTGAGGCGGTCGCCGCCCTGGACGGGCGGAACCAGCGGCCGATCGAGCCCGTGAGCCGCCGGAGACGGTCGGCGCAGTCGGTGATCTCCTTGCGGGCGCCGTCCTCCGCCATGGCGTTGATGGAGATGTGCCGTTGCGTGTGGTTTCCCAGGTCGTGACCGCCGTCGAGGATGCGGCGGGCGATGGTGGGACACGCGTCGAGCCAGCTGCCGACGGCCAGGACGGTCAGGTGGGCACCGTGCTGCTCGGCGGTGGTGAGGAGCTGGGTGGCGAGGGCGGGATCGCCCTGGCCGTGGAAGGTGAGCGCGACGCTCGCGCGGTCGCGGGGGCCGTGGGTGACTTGCAGGGGGAGGCGGTCGGGGGAGGCCGGGGCGGAGGTGGGGGTGGGGGTGTCGGTGGGCGGTGCTGCGCTGGCCGTACCGGTGTTGCCGCAACCGGTGGCCATGGCGCCTCCGGCGACCAGGCCGGCGCCTGCTCGGAGGACGTCACGTCGGTTGGTGGGGGTCACTTGCCCTATTTAAGGGGGATAAGGTAAGAAAAGTGGCCATTGACGTGCCTAGCGGTCGGCCACCCGCATCTCGAACCACGTCGTCTTGCCCCGCGGGAGCAGGTCGACTCCCCATCTGTCGGACAGCTTGTCGACCAGGAACAGGCCCCGGCCGCTGATGTCCAGCTCCTGAACCGGCATCAGACACGGCAGTCCGCGCGACGGATCGCGCACCTCCACCCGGATCCAGCCGGGGCGGCGGCGCATCCGCAGGCCGAAGACCCGGGCGCCGGTGTGTCGCACCGCGTTGCCCACCAGTTCGGAGACGAGTAAGACCGCGTCCTCCGTCATCTTGGGGGTGAGGCGCCACTGGCGGAGGATGACGACCTGGGCCAGCCGGCGTGCGGTCGCGGCGGACTCGGGGCGGGACGGCAGCGGAACCTCCGCCTCCGTCGGGTTGCCGAACAGTTCGATCGCCTTGAGCGCCTGCTCGTCCTCGACCGCAGGCGACCACCGTGCAGCGGCCGCACGGCTGTGTCCCCGCGGCTGTTCGATGCCCTCCAGCCCCGCCATGCCCCCATCATGGCCGTCCGGAGCGCACCGCGGGGCCGTTCCGGAGGAATAGGCCCTGGGGGAGACCCGGTCCGTCGACCGTCGATCGGCATATGCCGTTGGCATTTCGGGGGCTCTGACACCCCTCTCCACCTGGGGCGACGACTCATCTCCGGGCAAGCGACAGGCCCCCTCGACAAGGCGGAATTAAGGGTGTCTTAAGGCTCCCATAAACCGCCCCATCGAGGGACCCGGAATCAGACATCACGTCAATTGCAAGTGCTTCAACCCATTCACAACAGGGTGAAGATCACAGGAACTTGGCCTTGCCGGGCCCTTCCTCCACGAAGCTCCGCATGCCGCGCTCCCGGTCCTCGGTCGCGAACAGGCCCGCGAACCAGTTCCGTTCGACGGCGAGGCCCGTCTCCAGGTCGGTCTCGACACCGGTGTCGATCGCCTCCTTCGCGGCCCGGAGCGCGATCGCGGGTCCCTGGGCGAGCCTGGCGGCCCAGGCGTGCGCCTCGGTGTAGACGTCGGCGGCGGGTACCACCCGGTCGACCAGGCCGATGGCGAGCGCCTCGTCGGCCTTGACCATCCGGCCGGTGAAGATCAGGTCCTTGGCCCTGGAGGGGCCGACCAGCCGGGGCAGCCGCTGGGTGCCGCCGGCCCCCGGGATCAGCCCGAGCAGGATC
Source organism: Streptomyces sp. NPDC006655 (assembly GCF_040703965.1). NCBI lineage: Bacteria > Bacillati > Actinomycetota > Actinomycetes > Kitasatosporales > Streptomycetaceae > Streptomyces > Streptomyces sp. NPDC006655. Next base: position 95,958 of record NZ_JBEYJU010000026.1, read on the forward strand.
TCGGGCTGCCCGAGCTTGGCGTTGTCGGCGGCGATCCGGTAGTCGGCGCACAGAGCGAGTTCGCAACCGCCGCCCAGCGCGTAGCCGGTGACGGCGGCGACGACCGGCTTGGGGATCCGGGCGACGGCGGTGAAGGAGTCCTGGAGGTCACGGGCGCGCAGGACCATGGCGGCATGGTCCATGTCCTGCATCTCCTTGATGTCGGCGCCCGCCGCGAAGACCTTCTCGCCGCCGTAGACGACGACGGCACGGACGTCCGCGCGACGGGTGGCCTCCTGCGCCAGCTCCCTGATCCGGTCCTGGGTGGCGACGTCCAGCGCGTTCATGGGCGGCCGGTCGAGGCGGATCGTACCGACACCTTCGGCGACTTCGAGGGTTACAGTCATGCCCCGCAGGTTAACGCCGGTTCATCGGACCCCGTCAGGGGCGCGGGGAACTGCGCGACCAGCCCCCACGCACCGGCAGCCGAACGACTACGCGGTCCATTCCTTCCACGACATGTTCCAGCCGTTCAAGCCGTTGTCCGGCGACACCGTCCGGTCGTGGGAGTTCTTCACCGTCACCACGTCCCCGACGATGGAGTGGTCGAAGAACCAGGCGGCCGGCACCGACCGGTCGCCGCCGCCGCGGACGTCCCGCAGGCCGACGCACCCGTGGCTGGCGTTGTAGTTGCCGAAGGCGTCCCCGCCCCAGTAGTTGCCGTGGATGAACGTCCCCGACGTGGTCAGCCGCATCGCGTCCGGCACGTCCTTGATGTCGTACTCACCGCCGTAGCCGACCGTCTCGCCGTTCATCCGGGTCACGCGCAGCTTCTCGCTGATGACCATCTGGCCGTTCCACGTGTCGTAGCCCGGCTTGCCGGTCGTCACCGCGAGGGTTTTGACGACCTTGCCGTCCTGCGTGATCTTCATCGTGTGCTTCTTGGCGTCGACGACGGAGACCTGGTTGCGGCCGATCGTGAAGTTCACGGTCTTGGACTGCTTGCCATAGACCCCGTCGCGGCCCTCGACGCCGTCGAGGTCGAGGGTGACGGAGACCTTCGTACCGGACTTCCAGTAGTGCTCGGGGCGGAAGTCGAGGCGGTCGTTGCCGAACCAGTGGCCCTGCACGTCGACGGCCGGTTCGGTCTTGACGGTGATGGCCTTCTTGACGGCGTCCGGGTCGGTGATGCCCCGGGTGAAGCGGATCGAGAACGGCATCCCGACACCGACCGTGGAACCGTCCTCCGGCGTGAAGTAGCCGACGAACGTGTTCTTCGGGGTGAGGGTGGTGAACGTGGAGTCCTCCGCCGACTCCCGGCCCTCGGCGTCCTTGGCCACCGCGTGCACGGTGTACTTCGTCGCGCTGGCGAGGTGGAGGGACGGCGTCCAGCTGACGCCGTCCGCGGCTATGGTGCCGTCGACCTTGTTGCCCTTGGCGTCCTTGACCTCGACGTCGGTCAACTTGCCCCGGGCGGCGCTGACCTTGAGCGCCCCGCTGGTGTCCACGCCGGTCGCGCCGGACCTGGGGCTGATGCTGACCGTGGCGACGGACTGCTTGCTCGCCTGCGTCGTGGAGTCCTTCTTGTCGCCGTTCCCGGACCCCTTGTCGGAGGAGCCGCCCCCGCACGCGGTGACCGCCACCAGCAGGACCGAGGATATGAGCGCCAGCCGCGCCCCCCGAGCTCCCCGAGTCCGAACCGACGCCCCCGATATCGGCCGCACGTTCACGTTGTTCTCCCCTCCCAGGGCCTGGTCAGGCCCACCCCGGCGCCTTCGGCGCGCGCATGGGCGCATCGTAACCGCAGGGTTTTGAGCTTGGTGTTGGGCGAATGTCACCGTTGCGTCGCAACTTCCGCCCCCACCACCGGCCCGGTCCCGCCCGGTCACCCGGCCGCGCCGCCCGCCTTCCACTCCTTCCAGCCCATGTTCCACCCGCCGAGGCCGTTGTCGGCGGCGACCGTCCTGTCGTTGCTGTTGACGACCTCGACCACGTCCCCGATGAGGCTGCGGTCGTAGAACCAGCCCGCGGGCGTCTCGGAGCTGCCGCCCTTCACGTCGCGCAGGCCCACGCAGCCGTGGCTGACGTTGACGTGGCCCGGGGCGTCCGGCGCCCAGTAGTTGCCGTGCAGGAAGGTGCCGGAGTCGGTGAGTTTGAGGGCGTGCGGGACGTCGGGGATGTCGTACTCGCCGCCGAAGCCGACCGTGCGGCTGTTCATGCGGGTGACCTCGTGCATCTCCATCACCACCATCTTGCCGTTGTAGGTGGTGTGCGCGGGCGCGCCCGCGGTGATCGGCACGGTGGCGAGCAGGTCGCCGTCGCGGCGGACCTCCATGGTGTGCCTGGCCGCGTCGACGAGGGAGACCTGGCTGCGGCCGACGGTGAAGGTGAACGTCTTGTACTGGAGGCCGTAGACGCCCCGGGCCGCCTCGACGTCACGCAGCCTCAGGTCGACGGTGACGACCGTGCCGGGCCGCCAGTAGTGCTCGGGGCGGAAGTCGAGGCGGTTCTTGCCGAACCAGTGCGGGCGGACCTCGACGGCGGGTCTGGCGGTGACCCGCACGGCGCGTTCGACGGCGGCGCGGTTGTCGATGTCGCGGCTGAACGCGAGCGACACGATCATCCCGGTGCCCACCGTGGCGCGGTTCTCCGGGGTGACGTACCCGATGAAGCGTTCGTCGGGGACGAGGGTGGTGAAGGTGGTGTGGCGGGCGGAGCGGCGTCCCGAGGCGTCCAGGGCGACCGCGTCCACCGTGTACTCGGCGGCGAGCGCGAGCTTCGGGTCGTCCGGGCGCCAGGTCGTGCCGTCCTCGGCGATGTGCCCCGGCACCGGGAAGTCCTGGGCGTCCTGGGATCTGACGACGCTCACCGACTCCAGACGGCCGCCGGGCACCCGTACCGTCAGCCCCGCGCCGGGGCGTACCGCCTTGGTGCCGTCGTCCGGGGAGATCCGGATCACGTCCTCGGGAGCCGGTGGCGCGCCCCCGAGGACGTGGTCGACGCCCAGTGGGGCCTTGTCGCCGACGGAACAGCCGGCGGCGCCCGCCAGCAGTCCCGCCCATGTCAGTACCGCGGCCAGCGCGGCCCCCGCGCGCCGTGCGCGCCCTTGTGCATGCGTCACGTACCGCTAACGATCGGGCATGCCCCGGGGAAACGTGAGTGCGACGCCGGCACTGGGCAGAACAGAGGGAAGGACGACGAGCTGGGGAGCCGCCGCGCCCGTGGACGAGCCGCCACGGGCGGGTCCGTGGCGAGCGGCCGGCCGTGCCCGGGACCGGGAGCCCGGGTGCGGCCGGCCGCCCGGACGCGGGTCCGGTGCGCCCCGGGGGTCGGCGAGCCGCGAAACAAATAAGGGGCCGACACGTGACGAGCGCAGCCGAGCAGCAGGGAGCACGGGCGCGGGCCCCGAGGGCGGACGCCGCCCCCGCGGTGAACGGGACGCCGCTGCCCGTCCCGTCCGCGTGGCCGGGGGCCTCGACACCGCTGGGCGCCCGCTTCCGGGTCGGTCCCGACGGAGTGGCGGGCACCAACTTCGCGCTGTGGGCGGCCGGGGCGGAGGCGGTCCGGCTGTGCCTCTTCGACGAGCGGGGCCGGGAGACCCAGATCCGGCTGACCGAACTCACGCACGAGATCTGGCACGGGTTCGTGCCCGGTGTGCTGCCGGGGCAGCGGTACGGCTACCGGGTGGACGGCCGCTGGGATCCGTGGACGGGCGCCCGGTGGAACCCGGCGAAGCTGCTCCTGGACCCGTACGCGCGGGCGGTGGACGGCGAGTTCGCGCTGCCGCCCGAGGTGTACGGGCACGTCCGGGACTGGCCCGACCAGCAGGTCGCCGACACGGTCCGCGACGACCGGGACTCGGCGCCGTACGTCCCGAAGGGCGTGGTCGTCCACGATGACGACGACTGGTCCGACGACCGCCGCCCGAAGACGCCGTGGGCGGACTCCGTCATCTACGAGCTGCACGTGCGCGGCTTCACCCGACTGCACCCGGGCATACCCGAGGAACTGCGCGGCACCTACGCGGGTCTCGCACATCCGGCGGCGGTCGAGCACCTCGTGAAGCTGGGGGTGACGGCCGTGGAACTGCTGCCCGTCCACCAGTTCGCCCACGAGGACCACCTGCTCGGGCGCGGCCTGCGGAACTACTGGGGCTACAACTCCATCGGCTACTTCGCCCCGCACGCGGCCTACGCGGCCTCCGGTACGACGGGTCAGCAGGTCGGCGAGTTCAAGCGGATGGTGCGGGCGCTGCACGCGGCCGGCATCGAGGTCGTCCTGGACGTGGTCTACAACCACACCGCGGAAGCGGGCGAGCTGGGCCCGACGCTGTCCCTCAAGGGCATCGACAACCGGGGTTACTACCGCCTCCAGGACGACGCCCGCCGCTTCGCCGACTACACCGGCTGCGGCAACACCCTGCACGTGGTGCGGCCGCACGTGCTGCGCCTGATCACCGACTCGCTGCGCTACTGGGTCACCGAGATGGGCGTGGACGGCTTCCGCTTCGACCTGGCGGCGGCGCTGGCCCGCTCGATGCACGACGTCGACATGCTCTCCCCGTTCCTCGCCGTCATCGCCCAGGACCCGGTGCTGCGCCGGGTGAAGCTGATCGCCGAACCCTGGGACGTGGGCTCCGGCGGCTACCAGGTGGGCGCCTTCCCGCCGTTGTGGACCGAGTGGAACGACCGCTACCGGGACGCGGTCCGGGACTTCTGGCGCGGCGCCCTCCCCGACGTCCACGACCTCGGCTACCGCCTGTCCGGCTCCAGCGACCTCTACGCCTGGGGCGGCCGCCGCCCCTACGCCTCCGTCAACTTCGTCACCGCGCACGACGGGTACACGCTGCGCGACCTGGTGTCGTACGAGTCCAAGCACAACGAGGCCAACGGCGAGGACAACCGGGACGGCTCGGGGGACAACCGCTCCTGGAACTGCGGGGTGGAGGGCGAGACCGAGGACCGGGACGTACGGGCGCTGCGCAGGCGGCAGGTGCGGAACCTGCTGACCACGCTGCTGCTGTCGACGGGCGTCCCGATGCTGGTCGCCGGCGACGAGCTGGGCCGCACCCAGCGCGGCAACAACAACGCCTACTGCCAGGACAACGAGATCAGCTGGCTGGACTGGAGCCTGCTGGACGATCCCGAGTGGCGGCCGCTGTTCGACCTGACCGCCCGTCTCATCCGGCTCCGCCACCGTCACCCGGTGCTGCGCCGCCGCGCCTTCTTCTCCGGGCGCGCGCACTCGGCGGACGGACTGCGCGACCTGGCCTGGTTCACGGCCCGCGGCACCGAGATGACGGAGGGCGACTGGTACGCGCCGGCCGCCACGCTCGGCATGTACCTCTCCGGGCGCGACATCCCAGGACGGGACGAACGCGGGGCGCCGGTCGTGGACGACAGCTTCCTGACCGTCCTGCACGCCGGTGACCGCCCGGTGGAGTTCCTGCTGCCGGGCCCGCCGTGGGCGGAACGCTACGAGGTGCTCGTGGACACCTCACGGGAGGAGCAGCGCGAGGCACCCGCGGCGGTGCACCGGGCGGGGGCGTCGATCACGGTGCCGGCACGGTCGGTACTGCTGCTCAGGGTGGCCGGCTGAACCGTCCCGGTGACGTTCCGGGCACAGCGCTAGGGCCCTTCTGATGGATCTCCGTGGAAGAAGGAGCGGCGTTCGGTGCGTGCGATCGGCGTGCGGGGCGGCGGGCGTCGCGACGCCGCGGAGATCCATCAGAAGGGCCCTAGCCGAGGATGCCCCGCTGGTAGGCCGTCGCGACCGCGGC
>NZ_JBEYJU010000027.1:0-97607 GCF_040703965.1 Streptomyces sp. NPDC006655
GGCCAGGTGGCTCCGCCACATGACCCGCCACCCCGCACGCCGATCGCACGCACCGAACGCCGCTCCTTCTCCCACGGAGATCCCTCAGAAGGGCCCTAGACCGGCCCCGCCACCACCGACACCGTCTTCGGCAGGGAGACGCCGGAGCCGTCGCGGCGCGGGTCGACCTCCGGGAGGTCGGCCGGGGTGCCGTTCTTCTGGGCCGCCTTCGCCGGGACCGGACCGGCCCAGCCGAAGGACAGGCAGTCCTCGCCCTTCAGGAAGCGCTGGCAGCGCACACCGCCGGTGGCCCGGCCCTTGCGCGGGTACTGGTCGAACGGGGTCAGCTTGGCCGTCGTCTGCACCGAGTCGTCGAGCGTGCCGCGCGACCCGGCCACCGTGAAGACCATCGCGTCGGCCGCCGGGTCCACCGCCGTGAACGAGATGACCTTCGCACCCTCCGCGAGCTTGATGCCCGCCATACCGCCCGCCGGACGGCCCTGCGGACGCACCTGGGAGGCCTGGTAGCGCAGCAGCTGCGCGTCGTCCGTGATGAAGACCAGGTCCTCCTCACCGGTGCGCAGCTCCACCGCGCCGACGATCCGGTCACCCTCCTTGAGGGTGATGACCTCCAGCTCTTCCTTGTTGGACGGGTAGTCGGGCACCACCCGCTTGACGACGCCCTGCTCGGTGCCGAGGGCCAGGCCCGGCGAGGACTCGTCGAGCGTGGTCAGGCAGACCACGCTCTCACCGTCCTCCAGGGAGAGGAACTCGGACAGCGGGGCGCCGCCCGCGAGGTTGGGGGCGGCGGCCGTCTCCGGGAGCTGCGGCAGGTCGACCACGTTGATCCGCAGCAGCCGGCCCGTCGAGGTGACCGCGCCGATCTCGCCACGCGCGGTCGCCGGGACCGCCGAGACGATCACGTCGTGCTTGGCGCGCCTGCCGTCGGCTTCCGCCGGGAAGGGCTCGCCGTTCAGGGTGCGGGCCAGCAGGCCCGTGGAGGACAGCAGCACGCGGCACGGGTCGTCGGCCACCTGGAGCGGCACCACGGCCGCCGCGGCACCGGAGGCCTCCAGCAGGACCGTGCGCCGCTCGGTGCCGAACTTCTTGGCCACGGCGGCCAGTTCCGCGGAGACCAGCTTGCGCAGCTCCGCGTCCGACTCCAGGATCCGGGTCAGCTCGGCGATCTCCGCGGTGAGCTTCTCCTTCTCCGCCTCCAGCTCGATGCGGTCGTACTTGGTGAGGCGGCGCAGCGGCGTGTCGAGGATGTACTGGGTCTGGACCTCCGACAGGGAGAAGCGCTCCATCAGGCGCTCCTTCGCCTGCGCGCTGTTCTCGCTGGAGCGGATGAGCCGGATGACCTCGTCGATGTCGACCAGGGCGGTGAGCAGGCCCTCGACCAGGTGCAGGCGGTCGCGGCGCTTGGTGCGGCGGAACTCGCTGCGGCGGCGCACCACGTCGAAACGGTGGTCCAGGTAGACCTCGAGGAGTTCCTTGAGGCCCAGGGTGAGCGGCTGGCCGTCCACCAGGGCCACGTTGTTGATGCCGAAGGACTCCTCCATCGGCGTCAGCTTGTAGAGCTGCTCCAGGACCGCCTCCGGCACGAACCCGTTCTTGATCTCGACGACCAGGCGCAGTCCGTGCTCGCGGTCGGTGAGGTCCTTGACGTCGGCGATGCCCTGCAGCTTCTTGGCGTTGACCAGGTCCTTGATCTTGGCGATGACCTTCTCGGGGCCGACGGCGAACGGCAGTTCGGTGATGACCAGGCCCTTGCGGCGGGCCGTCACCGTCTCCACCGCCACCGTGGCCCGGATCTTGAAGGTGCCGCGGCCCGTCTCGTACGCGTCCCGGACGCCTTCCAGGCCGACGATCCGGCCACCGGTCGGCAGGTCGGGGCCCGGGACGTGCTTCATCAGCGCGTCCAGGTCCGCGTTCGGGTAGCGGATCAGGTGCCGCGCGGCCGCGATCACCTCGCCGAGGTTGTGCGGCGGCATGTTGGTCGCCATGCCGACGGCGATCCCCGAGGAACCGTTCACCAGAAGGTTCGGGAAGGCGGCGGGCAGCGCCACCGGCTCCTGCTCCTGGCCGTCGTAGTTGGGCGCGAAGTCGACCGTGTCCTCGTCGATGGACTCGGTCATCAGGCTGGTCGCCTCGGCCATCCGGCACTCGGTGTACCGCATGGCGGCCGGCGGGTCGTCGTTGCCCAGCGAGCCGAAGTTGCCGTGGCCGTCGACCAGCGGGACGCGCATCGAGAACGGCTGCGCCATCCGCACCAGCGCGTCGTAGATCGACGAGTCGCCGTGCGGGTGCAGCTTGCCCATCACCTCGCCGACCACACGCGCGCACTTCACGTAGCCGCGCTCGGGACGCAGCCCCATCTCGTTCATCTGGTAGACGATCCGGCGGTGCACCGGCTTGAGCCCGTCGCGGGCGTCCGGCAGGGCGCGCGAGTAGATGACCGAGTACGCGTACTCGAGGTAGGAGCCGCGCATCTCGTCCACGACGTCGATGTCGAGGATCCTCTCCTCGAACGAGTCGTCGGGCGGCGGGGTCTTCGTGCTGCGGCGGGCCATCGCTGCCGGCTCCTTGCTCATGCGTGAACGGGATCTGACGCGGACCATTGTGGACCGCCGTACTGACAACCCGGGTCAGGACCCGGTCTCCGCGGCCCGCTCCGCCGCCCGGCGGCGTTCGAGAGCGGGTCTGACGCAGGCTACGCGATCCGCTGTGGGCGTACGTCGTGCGGGAACTTCGCCGGGTCCCCGCCCGCTTGCATACAGTGGCAGGACCGGCAGAAAAACCGCGGTTCGAGACCGCTTCCGCGAGCGAAGGGACGTACATGCCCATGGGTCACACGACCACGGCCGAGACAGGCTCCGGAGGCCTGACAGCGACCGAGCACCGCTTGGCCAACGGTCTGCGCGTGGTGCTCTCCGAGGACCACCTGACCCCGGTCGCGGCGGTCTGCCTCTGGTACGACGTCGGTTCCCGGCACGAAGTCAAGGGCCGTACCGGCCTGGCTCACCTTTTCGAGCACCTGATGTTCCAGGGCTCCGCCCAGGTGAAGGGCAACGGCCACTTCGAGCTCGTCCAGGGCGCCGGCGGCTCGCTCAACGGCACCACGAGCTTCGAGCGCACCAACTACTTCGAGACCATGCCCGCCCACCAGCTGGAGCTCGCCCTCTGGCTGGAGGCCGACCGCATGGGCTCGCTGCTCGCAGCCCTGGACGACGAGTCGATGGAGAACCAGCGCGACGTCGTGAAGAACGAGCGCCGCCAGCGCTACGACAACGTCCCCTACGGCACGGCGTTCGAGAGGCTGACCGCCCTCGCCTACCCGGAGGGCCACCCCTACCACCACACGCCGATCGGCTCGATGGCGGACCTGGACGCGGCCACCCTGGAGGACGCCCGCGCGTTCTTCCGCACCTACTACGCGCCCAACAACGCCGTCCTGTCGGTCGTCGGCGACATCGACCCGCAGCAGACGCTCGCCTGGATCGAGAAGTACTTCGGTTCCATCCCGGCGCACGACGGCAAGCCCACCCCGCGCGACGGCGCGCTGCCCGAGATCATGGGCGGGCAGCTGCGCGAGGTCGTCGTCGAGGAGGTACCCGCGCGGGCGCTGATGGCCGCGTACCGGCTCCCCGAGGACGGCACGCGCGCGTCCGACGCGGCCGACCTGGCCCTGACCGTCCTCGGCGGCGGTGAGTCCTCCCGCCTCTACAACCGCCTGGTGCGACGCGACCGCACGGCCGTCGCGGCCGGCTTCGGCCTGCTGCGGCTCGCCGGCGCGCCGTCCCTGGGCTGGCTGGACGTGAAGACCTCCGGTGACGTCGAGGTGCCGGTCATCGAGGCCGCCATCGACGAGGAGCTCGCCCGGTTCGCCGAGGAGGGCCCCACGCCCGAGGAGATGGAGCGCGCCCAGGCCCAGTTGGAGCGCGAGTGGCTGGACCGGCTCGGCACCGTGGCCGGCCGCGCCGACGAACTGTGCCGGTTCGCCGTCCTGTTCGGCGACCCGCAGCTCGCCCTGACCGCCGTCCAGCGCGTCCTCCAGATCACCCCCGAGGAGGTCCAGGAGGTCGCCAAGGCCCGGCTGCGCCCCGACAACCGCGCGGTGCTCGTCTACGAGCCCAAGTCCCCGGAGGCGGTCGAGGACGCCGACGTGCCCGAGGACCCCGAGGCCGAGGCCACGGTCGAGGCCGGCGACAACGATGAGGAGACGGCCAAGTGACCGAGCTCGCCAGCATGGACTTCCATCCCCAGCCGCAGCCGGGCGAGGCCAGGCCGTGGGCCTTCCCCGCCCCCGAGCGCACCACCCTGGACAACGGCCTGACCGTGCTCCGCTGCCACCGCCCCGGCCAGCAGGTCGTCGCCGTGGAGGTGCTCCTGGACGCGCCTCTGGACGCCGAACCGGCCGGCCTGGACGGTGTCGCCACGATCATGGCGCGGGCCTTCTCCGAGGGCACCGACCGGCATTCCGCCGAGGACTACGCCGCCGAGCTGGAGCGGGCCGGGGCGACCCTCGACGCGCACGCCGACCACCCCGGCGTCCGCATCAGCCTGGAGGTCCCGGCCTCCCGTCTCGCCAAGGGCCTCGGACTGCTCTCCGACGCCCTCAGGGCGCCCGCCTTCGCCGACAGCGAGGTCGAGCGGCTGGTCCGCAACCGTCTCGACGAGATCCCGCACGAGCTGGCCAACCCCAGCCGCCGGGCCGCCAAGCAGCTCTACAAGGAGCTGTTTCCGGCGACCGCGCGGATGTCCCGCCCGCGCCAGGGCACCGAGGACACCGTCGAGAAGATCGACGCCGCCGCCGTACGAGCGTTCTACGACCGCCACGTACGCCCCGTCACCGCCACCGCGGTCGTCGTCGGCGACCTGACCGGCATCGACCTGGACGCGCTGCTCGGCGACACCCTGGGCGCCTGGACCGGCTCCACCGCCGAGCCCCGGCCGGTGCCGCCGGTGACCGCCGACGACACCGGACGGGTCGTCGTCGTGGACCGCCCCGGTGCCGTCCAGACCCAGCTGCTCATCGGCCGCGTCGGCCCGGACCGGCACGACCGGGTCTGGCCCGCCCAGGTGCTCGGCACCTACTGCCTGGGCGGCACCCTCACCTCGCGCCTGGACCGCGTGCTGCGCGAGGAGAAGGGCTACACGTACGGCGTCCGCTCCTTCGGGCAGGTGCTGCGCTCCGCCCCCGACGGCACCGGTGCCTCCCTGCTGGCCATCAGCGGTTCCGTGGACACCCCGAACACCGGGCCCGCCCTCGACGACCTGTGGACGGTGCTGCGCACCCTCGCCGCCGAGGGCCTCACCGACGCCGAGCGCGACGTCGCCGTGCAGAACCTCGTCGGTGTGGCGCCGCTCAAGTACGAGACGGCGGCGGCCGTCGCAGGCACCCTCGCCGACCAGGTCGAGCAGCACCTGCCCGACGACTTCCAGGCCACGCTCTACCGGCAACTGGCCGCCACCGGCACCGTGGAGGCCACCGCGGCGGTCGTGAACGCCTTCCCGGTGGACCGCCTGGTGACGGTCCTCGTCGGCGACGCGGCGCAGATCAGGGAACCCGTCGAGGCCCTCGGCATCGGCGAAGTGACCGTCGTCGCGGCGGAGTAGCTCCACGCACGCGTGCGGAGCCCTGGCGGCCGTCGGCCACCAGGGCTCTCGTATGTCCGAATTGGGGCGGAGGTTGCCTGTCTGCCCTGTGGGATGCGCTACAAAAGCCGCGATCGGTTTGAGTCTTGAAAGAACGCCGCCGTAGGTTCCTTCGGGCTGTCCGTCAGGCACCGCGCCGCACCCGCGGCACCGGACAGCCATCGCCGAGTCCCCGTACGGCGCGAGCCAGGGGAGCCGGGGACCCACGCAGTCCCTGGGGTGAATCGGGCGCCCGCGCGTGTCGCGAGGGGGTCCGTAGGAGACCTTCCTGCTCCGAACCCGTCAGCTAACCCGGTAGGCGAGAGGGAAGGAAAGGACCAGCCTCTACATGGCGTTCATGTGCGCCTCCGGGAAGCACCGTCGTCCCGGCCGGGTGAAGCGCACCACCGCGCAGGCCGCCGGCATCGCGGCCCTCACCACCACCGGCGTCATCGGCACCGTCTCCGCCGCCCCGGCGCTCGCCGCCGAGAACAGCGTCGAGCAGACCGGTCTCACCCCGGTCATCACGGTCAGCGACTCGGTCGCCGAGCACGTCGACGCCCAGGCTGCCGCGCAGCAGGCGGTGGCCGAGCGCAAGGCGGCCGAACAGGCCGCGCGCGAGAAGGCCGCGGCGCGGGCCGAGAAGGAGCGCGAGGCCAAGGCACGGGCCGCGCGGGAGGCCGAGCGCAAGCGCCTCAACGCCTTCGTCGCGCCGATCAGCGACTCGTACGTCTCCACCGGCTACAAGACCGGCGGCTCCCTGTGGTCCTCCGGCTCCCACACCGGCATCGACTTCCACGCCGCCGCCGGCACGGTCGTGCACGCGGTGGGCACCGGCACGGTCGTCTCCACCGGCTGGGGCGGGGCGTACGGCAACCAGATCGTCATCAAGATGGCCGACGGCATGTACACCCAGTACGGCCACCTGTCGTCCATCGGTGTCTCGGTGGGGCAGCAGGTGACCCCGGGCCAGCAGATCGGCCTCTCCGGGTCCACCGGCAACACCACCGGCCCCCACCTCCACTTCGAGGCCCGTACGACCGCGGAGTACGGCTCCGACGTCGACCCGGTCGCCTACCTCCGCAAGCACGGTGTGAACGTCTGACGTCCGTCCTTTTCGGTGACATCCTGCGAAGCCCCGGCAGCCGGCCGGGGCTTTCGCCGTTTTCGCGCCCCCGCTGTCCAAAAAATACTCATGGATTCCGGCCCCCCGTCGGAAATTCCCGCGCATTGCAATAGAGTCACGGAACCGGCGTCACTCGGCGGCGTTTCACGGGGATTAAGGCGGAGGTCGGACATGCGCATTCCGGCGCACTCGGTATGCACGGCGATCCGGGACGACATCGTCGCGGGTGTCCACGAGCGCGGCAGCCGGCTCACCGAGGAACTCCTGGCCCGCCGCTACGGCGTCTCGCGCGTCCCGGTCCGCGAGGCGCTGCGCACCCTGGAGGCCGAGGGCTTCGTCGTGACCCGCCGGCACGCGGGCGCTTGCGTGGCCGAACCGACCGAGCAGGAGGCCGCCGACCTGCTGGAGATGCGCCTGCTCCTGGAGCCGCTCGGCGCCCTGCGGGCCGCCCAGCGCCGCACCGAGGCCCACCTGAAGGTGCTGCGCGGGCTGGTCAGGCTGGGGCAGGAGCGGGCCAGGACCGGCAACAGCGACGACCTGCGCTCGCTGGGCGGCTGGTTCCACGAGACGCTCGCCCAGGCCTCCGCCAGCCACGCCCTGACGGCGACGCTCACCCAGTTGCGGCACAAGATCGCCTGGATGTACACGGTGGAGGCGCCCGTCAGCCCGGTGGAGTCCTGGGCGGAGCACGGCGCGATCGTGGACGCGGTGGCGCGCGGGGACGGGGAGCGCGCCCGGGCGGTGACGGCGCTGCACACCGAGCGCTCCACGGCCTTCCACCGGCTCCGGTTTCCCGGCGCCGCCGAACGGGCGAACCCTGTGAGGACTTCGCAACATCCCGTAAACATGTCGGGCGTGCGGCATTAACACGGGCGCCGTATACAAAGAGGTGCTATTCGCGGGGGCCGTTTTTTCGGTGCCCGTATCCAGCTGTGCCCTTTATCCAGGCGTGCCCGTTCCGAGGCGTGCCCTTATTTACGTTTACCGGTGCCGCTGCCGAGCGCGCCCGTATTGCGGCGCGCACTTGTTCAAGCGTGCCGCTGATTCCGGCTGCGTGTCTTTCGTGCGCGAAAAAGGGCGGGGCCGCGCCGGCCCCCGGAGGGGTGGCGCGGCCCCGGTCGTGCGGGCGCTGCGGTGCTCAGACGGTCTCGGGGAGTTCCTCGAGGCCCTCGGCGACCAGCTTCGCCAGGCGGTCGAGGGCGGCGTCCGCGCCCTCGGCGTCGGAGGCGAGGACGATCTCCTCGCCGCCCTGGGCGCCCAGTCCCAGGACCGCCAGCATGGAGGCCGCGTTGACGGGGTTGCCCCCGGCCTTGGCGATCGTGACCGGGACGCCTGTGGCCGTGGCGGCTCGGACGAAGATGGAAGCGGGGCGGGCGTGGAGGCCCTCGGCCCAGCCGACGTTGACGCGGCGCTCAGCCATGTGATGCTGCCCTTCGGTGTTCAGGGTTGTCTAGACCAGTTTTCCATATCGTGAAGCATCCCCGGAGCGGACCTGAGTCCCTTCGGGTGTGTCGCCGGACCGCGGCCTCGGTCCGGCTTCCGTCCTCCACAGACTGCCTCGCGCCGTTGTCGGACGCGAGCCGTACTCTGGGGCCCATGCAGACCCCGGCGGACCGGCAGGACCGGCACGAGTACCCCGCCCACTGGGAGGCGGACGTGGTGCTGCGCGACGGTGGTACCGCGCGCATCCGGCCCATCACCGTTGATGACGCCGACCGCCTGGTCAGCTTCTACGAGCAGGTCTCGGACGAGTCGAAGTACTACCGCTTCTTCGCGCCCTACCCCAGACTCTCCGCCAAGGACGTCCACCGCTTCACTCACCACGACTTTGTGGACAGGGTGGGACTCGCGGCCACCATCGGCGGCGAGTTCATCGCAACCGTACGCTATGACCGCATTGGCGCCGACGGCACGCCCGCCTCCGCCCCCGCCGACGAGGCCGAGGTCGCCTTCCTCGTCCAGGACGCCCATCAGGGCCGCGGGGTCGCCTCCGCGCTCCTGGAGCACATCGCCGCCGTCGCGCGCGAGCGCGGGATCCGCCGGTTCGCCGCCGAGGTGCTGCCCGCCAACAGCAGGATGATCAAGGTGTTCACGGACGCCGGCTACACCCAGAAGCGCAGCTTCGAGGACGGCGTCGTCCGCCTGGAGTTCGGCCTGGAGCCCACGGACCGCTCGGTCGCGGTCCAGCAGGCCCGCGAGCAGCGTGCCGAGGCCCGTTCGGTACGACGGCTGCTGGCGCCCGGCGCCGTGGCCGTGATCGGCGTCGGCCGCGCGCCCGGCGGGGTGGGCCGCAGCGTTCTCGGCAACCTCAGGGACGCCGGGTTCACCGGCCGTCTGCACGCCGTGAACAGGGCCTTCCCCGAGGACCTCAAGGAGGTCGACGGGGTGCCCGCGCACCGCTCCGTACGGGACATCGGAGAACCGGTGGACCTGGCGGTGGTCGCCGTACCCGCCGACCACGTCCCCGACGTCGTCACCGCGTGCGGGGAGCACGGCGTCCAGGGCCTCGTCGTCCTCGCCGCCGGCTATGCGGAGAGCGGGCCCGACGGCCGCGAACGCCAGCGCGACCTGGTCCGCCGCGCGCGCACGTACGGCATGCGGATCGTCGGGCCCAACGCCTTCGGGGTCATCAACACGGCGGACGACGTCCGGCTGAACGCATCCCTCGCACCCGAGATGCCGCGCCCCGGCCGCATCGGGCTGTTCGCCCAGTCCGGCGCCATCGGCATCGCCCTGCTGTCCCGGCTGCACCGGCGGGGCGGGGGAGTCACCGGGACCACGGGCGTGTCCACCTTCGTCTCGGCGGGCAACCGCGCGGACGTCTCCGGCAACGACGTGCTCCAGTACTGGTACGACGACCCCGAGACCGACGTCGTCCTCATGTACCTGGAGTCGATCGGCAACCCCCGCAAGTTCACCCGGCTCGCACGGCGCACGGCGGCCGCCAAGCCGCTGGTCGTGGTGCAGAGCGCGGGATCGGCGCCGCAGGGGCACGCGGTACGGGCGACGCGGCTGCCGCACGCCACGGTCTCCGCGCTGCTGCGGCAGGCCGGGGTGATCCGCGTCGACACCATCACCGAACTGGTCGACGCGGGGCTGCTGCTCGCACGGCAGCCGTTGCCGTCCGGACCGCGGGTCGCCATCCTCGGGAACTCCGAATCGCTGGGGCTGCTGACGTACGACCGGTGCCTCGCGGAAGGGCTGCGCCCGGCCGGGCCGCTGGACCTGACGACCGGGGCGACCGCGGCCGACTTCCACCGGGCGCTGGCCCGGGCGCTGGCGGACGAGTCCTGCGACGCGGTGGTCGTGACGGCGATACCGGCGATCGGGGAGGGACCGGTGGGGGACGCCGAGCTGGCGGAGGCGCTGCGGTCGGCGGCCGAGTCGGTGCCCGGGAAGCCCGTGCTGGTGGTGCACGTGGAACTCGGTGGGCTGGCGGAGGCGCTGTCGGCCGCGGGCCGTACCGCACCGCAGGCGGGAGCGACGGCACCGGGCACCGGCGCCGATGCCCACCCGGTCCCCCCTGCGCAAGCGCTTCCCACCGCGGTGCGCCACTCGTACTCCCGCCTGATCCCCGCCTACCCCGCCGCCGAGCGCGCCGTGCGGGCGCTCGCCGAGGCCGTGAAGTACGCGCAGTGGCGGCGGGAGGCCGCCGAGCCCGGACGGGTGCCCGAATACGACGACATCGACGAGAAGGGGGCCGCCGAGCTGATCGGCGCGCTGTCGGCGGGCGGCCAGGGCCTCACCCTCGGCGTCGAGGAGACCTGCGCGCTGCTCGGCAGGTACGGGATCCCCGTGCACCGGGCGCTGCCCGCGCCCAGCCCGGAAGCCGCCGTCCGGGCCGCCCGCGACCTCGGCTACCCCGTCGCCCTCAAGGCCACCGCTCCCCATCTGCGGCACCGCGCGGACCTGGGCGGCGTCCGCCTCGACCTCGCGGACGAGGGGCAACTGCGCCGGGCCTACGCCGAGTTGGCACAGCTGTTCGGGCCGCCGGAGGAGCTGCGGCCGGTGGTGCAGCGGATGGCGCCCCGGGGCGTCGACACCGTCGTACGGGCCGTGATCGACCCGGCGGCCGGGGCCGTGCTGTCGTTCGGGCTCGCCGGGGCCGCCTCGCAGCTGCTCGACGACATGGCGCACCGGCTGGTTCCGGTCACCGACCGGGACGCGGCCTCGCTGGTGCGGTCGATCCGGACCGCCCCCCTGCTGTTCGGCTGGCGCGGCTCGGCCCCCGTCGACACGCCCGCCCTGGAGGAGCTGCTGCTCAGGGTCTCCCGGCTGGTCGACGACCACCCGGAGGTGGTGGCGGTCACCCTGGAACCGGTCGTCGTCGCCCGGCAGGGCGTGAGCGTCCTCGGTGCCACGGTCCGCCTCGCACCCCCGCCGGCCCGCGACGACCTCGGCCCCCGCACCCTGCCCGCGTACTGAGGGCGGCGAACCTCTGCACCCGGTGGCGGCGTTCGAGGAGGTGCCCGCGACTGGCCCGGGGCCCCTTGCCCACGGATTAGGATGGACGCCATGGCCAAGACCAGTACGACGACCCAGGGGCTGCGCGTCGCGATCGAGCGCAGCGGCTACTACCCGGCCCTCGTGGCCGAGGCGGTGGAGGCTGCCGTGGGTGGTGAGCCGATCCGGTCGTACCTGGTCCACCAGGAGACGACGTTCGACCAGAACGAGGTGCGGCGGCACGTGACCGTGCTCGTCCTCACCGGCAACCGCTTCATCGTCAGCCACACCGACGAGCAGGCCGCCGACAGCACCTCCCCGACGCCGTACGCCACCACCTCGACCGAGTCCGTCAAGCTCGGCCGGATCTCGTCGGTCGTGGTCAGCCGGGTGGTCGCCAACCCGGAGCAGTACACGCCCGGAACCCTGCCCCGGGAGATCGTGCTGACCATCGGCTGGGGTGCCGTCTCCCGGATCGACCTGGAACCCGCCGCCTGCGGCGACCCCAACTGCGACGCCGACCACGGCTACACCGGCAGCTCCACGGCGGACGACCTCAGCCTGCGCGTGAGCGAGGCCGGGGACGGCCCGGAGACGGTGCGCCAGGCGCTCGCCTTCGCGCAGGCGATCTCCGAGGCGACCGCGGACGTCACACGCTGATGGCGTACGCCGCCTGGGACCATCCGGAACCCCTCGCCCTCGGCTCCGCGCCGCTGCCCGAGTACGGCAGCGGTTCCCTCGCCGACCTCCTGCCCACCCTGGCCGCCGGGATGGCCGTACCCGGCATGACCGCGTCGATCGCGGAACTCACCCCGGCGGACCGCAACTGCGTCTTCCTGATCGACGGACTGGGCTGGGAGCAGATCAAGGCCCACCCCGCCGAGGCGCCCTACCTGACCTCGCTGCTCGGCAGCTCGCGCGGCGGCACGGGACGGCCGATCACCGCCGGCTACCCGGCGACCACCGCGACCTCCCTCGCCTCCGTCGGCACCGGTCTGCCGCCCGGCGCGCACGGTCTGCCCGGCTACACGGTCCGCAACCCGTCGACCCGTGAGCTGATGAACCAGCTCCGCTGGCAGCCCTGGACCGACCCGGCCGCCTGGCAGCCGTACCCCACCGTCTTCCAGCTCGCAAAGGACGCCGGGGTGCACTCCGCCCAGGTGTCCTCGCCGACCTTCGAGCGCACCCCGCTCACGAAGGTCGCGCTCAGCGGCGGAACGTTCCACGGACGGCTGACCGGCGAGGAGCGGATGGACCTCGCGGCGGAGCAGCTCGGCGCCGCCGACCGCTCCCTCGTGTACACGTACTACGCCGAGCTGGACGGCGCGGGCCACCGCTACGGCGTCGACTCCGACACCTGGCGGGGCCAGCTGATGCACGTCGACCGGTTGGTGCAGCGGCTCGCCGAGCAACTGCCCCCGCGCAGCGCGCTCTACGTCACCGCCGACCACGGCATGGTCGACATCCCGTTCGACGAACAGCACCGCATCGACTTCGACGAGGACTGGGAGCTGCGGGCCGGGGTCGCGCTGCTCGGCGGCGAGGGCCGGGCCCGGCACGTGTACGCCGTGCCGGGCGCCGAGAACGACGTGCTGACCTGCTGGCGCGAGGTGCTCGGCGAGCAGTTCTGGGTGGCCTCGCGGGACGAGGCGATCACCGCCGGCTGGTTCGGCCCGCCGGGCAGGTTCGACGAGCGGGTGTACGAGCGGATCGGCGACGTCGTCGCGGCCGCGCACGACGACGTCCTGATCATCGCCTCCGAGCGGGAGCCCAAGGAGTCGGCGATGGTCGGCAACCACGGTTCGATGACCCCCGCCGAGCAGCTCGTGCCGCTGCTCGAAGTACGCTCCTGACGCCCCCTGACCGAAACTCGCCGAAAGGTGCTCAACTCCCCATGCCCGAGCTGGTGTTCTTCTCCGGAACGATGGACTGCGGGAAGTCGACGCTGGCTCTGCAGATCGAGCACAACCGATCGGCGCGCGGCCTCGTCGGCATGATCTTCAGCCGTGACGACCGCGCGGGCCACGGCAAGCTCTCCTCCCGCCTCGGACTGGTCACCGACGCCGTGGAGGTCGAGGACGAGCAGGACCTGTACGCCTACCTGGTCGACCATCTCTCCCAGGGCGGCCGGGCCGACTACGTCATCGCCGACGAGGCGCAGTTCCTGGGACCGGAGCAGATCGACCAGCTCGCGCGCGTGGTCGACGATCTCGGTCTCGACGTCTACGCGTTCGGCATCACCACCGACTTCCGCTCCAAGCTGTTCCCCGGCTCGCAGCGGCTGGTGGAGCTGGCCGACCGCGTCGAGGTCCTCCAGGTGGAGGCGCTGTGCTGGTGCGGCGCCCGCGCCACCCACAACGCCCGCACCGTCGGTGGCGAGATGGTCGTCGAGGGCGCCCAGGTGGTCGTGGGAGACGTCAACGAGGCGGCCGGGAAGGTCGGTTACGAGGTGCTCTGCCGACGCCACCACCGGCGCCGGATGACCGCCGCGTCGGCCCGCGCGGCGGCCCTGTCCCCGGACGTGCTCCCGGTCACCACGTAGGACGCCGGCACCGGCCCGTCACCGCGGGCCCTCGATCAGCGAGAACACCGCGCCCTCCGGGTCGGCCACCGTGGCGACCCGGCCGTGCGCGCTGTCCCGGGCCGGCCTCAGGACCTGCCCGCCCAGCTCGGCGACCGCACGCAGGGTGGCGTCCACGTCGGCCGCCTCGAAGTACGTCAGCCAGTGCGGCCCCCGGTCCCGGGGCAGCGAGAGGCCGACGCCGTGGATGCCGGCCACCGGGCGGCCCCCGACGTGCAGGGTCACGTAGTCGAAGTCGGCGGACACCACCGGCTCCTCCTCGTAACCGAACACCGTCGCGTAGAACTTGGCGACGCTCGACGTCTCGAAGGTGAGCAGCTCGTCCCAGACCGGTGTGCCCGGAACCCCGGTCAGGGAGGTGAGGAGGTGGGCCGAGGCCTGCCAGATGCCGAACACCGCGCCGGAGGGGTCGCTGGCGATGGCCATCCGCCCGGCCTCGGCCGCGTCGAGCGGCCCGACCCCCACCGTGCCCCCGCACAACCGGGCCGTCTCCGCCGTCAGATCCACGTCGTGCGAGGCGAAGTACGGCGTCCAGGCGATCGGCAGCCGCAGGTCCGGCGGCAGCTGACCGATGCCCGCGACCTCCCGCCCGTCGAGCAGGGCCCGGACGTAGGGGCCGAGCTGCTGCGGGCCGGGCTCGAACTCCCAGCCGAACAGCGCCCCGTAGAACTCCTCGGTCGTGGTCAAGCCGTGCACCATCAGACTCACCCAGCAGGGGGTGCCGGGCGCGCGCCGAGCGTGCGCGCCGTTCGGGCCGGCCGATCCCCGTACCTCGGTCATCGTCACTCTCTCCTCGGCCCCTCGCGGTGGCCGTGTCGCTTCCGCTCCGCGGACCGGTTGCACCCCGGTCGCGGGTACGCCCCGTACCGATGCCCGCACCGTCCGTGGCGACCTGTGGTCACGGCTGTGGGGCGGCCTCGCCGCGGGGATGCCTTGTCTGCCGCTTCCGCCCGTCCCGGTCGATCGCCGGGGGGCGTCCATCTGCTGTACAGCATGTGCCCGGTCCCGTACGCCAGGTGATCGAGCCTGCCCGGCCGAGCAGAGTAGTCGTACCTGGACGCCGCGGCCACCCCTGGCGTAAGGATGGGGCCATGGAAGCCATCATCACCGCAACCGAACTCGCCGACGCTCTGACCGGGCCGAACCCACCCGTCCTGCTGGACGTCCGCTGGCGGCTGACCTCGCCGGGCGCACCGCCGTTCGACGGCCGGGCCGCCTACGCGGAAGGCCACCTGCCGGGCGCGGTCTTCGTGGACCTGGACGGGGAACTCGCCTCCGCGCCCGGCGAGAACGGCCGGCATCCCCTGCCCGACCTGGCCGTCTTCGGTGCGGCGATGCGCCGCGCGGGCGTCTCGGCCGGCCGCCCGGTCGTGGTCTACGACGGGGGGCTGGGCTGGGCGGCCGCGCGCGCCTGGTGGCTGCTGCGCTGGACGGGTCACCCGGACGTGCGGGTCCTCGACGGCGGGTTGCCGTCCTGGGAGGGCGCCCTTTCGACCGACGTGGTCACGCCGGTCCAGGGCGACTTCGAACCGGCGCCCGACGCGGCCGGGTTGCTCGACGCCGACGGGGCGGCGGCGCTGGCTCGCTCGGGTGTGCTGCTCGACGCCCGCGCGGGGGAGCGGTACCGGGGGGAAGTGGAGCCGATCGACCGGGTCGGCGGGCACATCCCGGGCGCCGTGTCGGCGCCGACCGCCGAGAACGTCGGCCCGGACGGCCGGTTCCTGCCCGCCGCCGAGCTCCAGGGGCGGTTCAAGGGCTTGGGTGCCACGCAGGGGGCCGCGGTCGGCGTGTACTGCGGTTCGGGCGTCTCCGGCGCCCACGAGGTGCTCGCGCTGGCCGTCGCGGGCATCCCGGCGGCGCTGTACGTCGGTTCGTGGTCGGAGTGGTCCGCCGACGCCTCCCGACCGGTCGCGATCGGCCCCGACCCGCAGTAGGGCGACGTGAACGAGGGGAGGGGCACGCGCACGTGCCCCTCCCCTCGTTCATACGGTCGTAAGACCTGTTCTCGTCCTCGCGCCTACTCCTGCTTCTTGCGGCGCGTGCCGAAGACGATCTCGTCCCAGCTCGGCACCGCGGCCCGGCGCCCCGGGCGGACGCCGTCGGCCTCGGCCTGGCGGTCGGTGGCACCGATCAGCCGGTCGCGGTGGGCGCCGACCGAGCGGGGCATGAGGACGTCGGCGTAGGCGGAGCCGGCCGAGGCCGCGGGGGCCGGCGGCTCCTCGGCCACCGGTTCCTCGACGGGCTCCTCCAGCGGTTCCGCCGGGCGCTCCGGCACCACCAGGTCGCCCCGGAAGCTCGGCACCGCCTCCAGCAGGCTGGTCAGCGAGTCGCGCTCGGCGGCCGTCTCCTCGACCGGCTCGGCCGCCGCGGGCAGGCTCGGCCGCTCGCGGTCCCGGTCACCGGGACGGTCCAGCGGCCGGTCGCGCGGCAGCCGTGCGATCCGGGGCACGAACGGAAAGCTGGGCTCCGGCACCGCGAGGTCGTCGGACTCGCCGATCAGCGAGCGGGCCTCGTCGTCGACCGCCTGCACGAGCCGCCGGGGCGGGTCGTAGGTCCAGCTCGCCGAGTGCGGTTCACCGGCGACCCGGTAGACGAGGAGGACCTCCCAGGTGCCGTCGTCGCGGCGCCAGGAGTCCCACTGCACGGTGTCCTTGTCGGCACCGCGCAGCACCAGCCGTTCCTGCACGGCCTCGCCGAGCAGTGGACCGGAGTTCTCACCGGGCCGGCGGACGGGCGTCTTGCGGGCCCGCTCGGCCATGAAGGCGCGCTCGGCCAGTACCGGACCCTCGAAGCGCCGCACCCGGTCGACGGGGATCCCGGCGAGCTGCGCGACCTCTTCCGCCGTCGCGCCCGCACGTATCCGCGCCTGGATGTCTCGGGGCCGCAGATGGCTCTCGACCTCGATCTCGATCTGCCCGAGCCGGGGCCGGTCGCCGCGTACGGCGGCACGGAGCCGTTCGTCGATCGGAAGGGTGTACTCCGTAGAGTCGGCAGCCTTGAGCACCAGCCGTGTGCCGTCATTGGAGACGGCCACGACACGCAGTTCGGGCATGGGGACCTCCCGGGTGGTGCCTGCCGACGTCACGTGCGTCGCTGCTTCCGCTAGTCGAGTGTGGCCTGCCCGGGTGCAGCCTGCCACAACCTTGCCGAGTTGCCCGGCGTGTCGGGCGCAGGCCCTGGAACGCCGTTATGGCACGGTTACCTATTCGCAACGCTAAGTGACCAACTCCGTCACCCTGTGCAACGAGCCCCCTCCCGGCGGTCCTGCAAGGCCCCGGACACCCTGGCGGGAGACCGGACCCAGGGCTCGCAACAGTACTCCATTTGGGCCACGTGCGTGGATTGGCACGCCGCCGAACTTCTCGCAACAACCGCTCACCCACCGTCGGTTGCCCGCTCGCGGGGATCTTGAACGTGGCGTACTTCACGCAATCCGCAGAAACGGAACCAATGGTTTCGTCCGTACGTCCTTTTCTTGTGCAGTCGGTCGAACAAATAGGGGAAGGGCAGGCAAGGTTCAGGAATGCGTGAAAGGCCCGGATCCGGTGTCGAGACCAGAGCGGGGGAGGAGGTGAAGGGACGTCCGAAGCGGATCGACCTCAGCGTGCCCCAGGTCGCGGGCAGTGCGGTGGCCGCCGTGATGGCCGCCAAACTCGCATCCTCCTTCGGGGTGTACGGCACGATCCTCGGTGCCGGCGTCGTGAGCGTGATCGCCACCTGTGGCGGCACCTTGTTCCAGCATTTCTTCCAGCGCACGGGTCAGCAGTTCCGCGACGCGACCGGGGCGGCCAGACCCCGGGGCCCGGAACCCGCGGCGCCCGGCGCGTTCACCGAGGGCACCGTCTACCGCGCCCGGGTGCGGACCTGGCGGCGCCCGCTGGTCGCGGCCGCGTTGGTGTTCGCCGTGACCATGGCCGGCATCAGCACCTACGAACTGGTCTCCGGCGGCAGCTTCAGCGGTGGCTCCGGTACGACGGTCAGCGGCGCCGTCGCCGGCGGGACCAGGCCGTCCGGGGCGTCGGGATCCTCGCGGACCCCGGCCTCGTCCGTCCCGAAGTCCGGGCAGGGCGGCACCGCTTCGCCGGGTCCTTCGCCCTCGTCCCCGGCGCGGGACGGGTCGTCGAGGAGCCCGGCGCGGACGCCCGCCGACGCCGGGACCACGACGCCGGCGCCGGTCACGAGCGGGACCCCGGGCACAGCCGGGGAGTCGGGCGCGGACGGGCAGCCGAACGCGACTCCCACGCCCACCGGCTCCTCGGCTACTGCCCCAGAACCCTCCGCAGGTAGTCGTTCTGGAACAGCCGGTCCGGATCAAGCCGGTCCCGCAGCGCCGTGAACTCGCCGAAGCGGGGATAGACCTCCGCGAAGTAGTCCGCGTCGCGGGTGTGCACCTTGCCCCAGTGCGGACGCCCCTCGTGCGCGGTGAAGATCCGCTCGGCGGTCGTGAAGTACGCCTGGTAGGGGGTGCCCCGGAACATGTGTACGGCGATGTAGGCGCTGTCGCGGGCGGATGCGGTGGACAGCGCGATGTCGTCGGCGGGGGCGGTGCGGACCTCGACCGGGAAGTTGACCCTGAGACCGGAACGGTCGACCGCCGACTTCAGTTCCCGCAGCGTGTCCACCAGCGCCTCGCGCGGAACGGCGTACTCCATCTCCACGAAGCGCACCCGGCGCGGCGATGTGAAGACCTTGTAGGGGATGTCCGTGTAGGTCCGCGCGGACAGTGCCCTGCTGGAGATCCGGGCGATGGCCGGCACGACGGCGGGGGCCGCGCGGCCGACCAACTGGGCCGCGTGGAAGACGCCGTTGGAGAGGAACTCGTCCTCGAACCAGCCGGCGAGCTGTCCCACCGGCTGCGGCGGGCCCGCGCTGCGGTTGTTGCGCTTGGTGTTGGTGTTGCCGGTGTGCGGGAACCAGTAGAACTCGAAGTGCTCGTTCTCGGTGCGGAGCTCGTCGAACTCGGCGAGGACCCGGTCCAGGGGCATCGGTTCCTCGCGCGCGGTGAGCAGGAAGACCGGCTCCACCGCGAAGGTGATCGCGGTGACGATGCCGAGGGCGCCCAGGCCGATCCGGGCGGCCGCGAAGACCTCCGGATTCTCCTTCTCGGAGCAGGTGAGCACGGAGCCGTCGGCGGTGACCAGCTCGAGTTCCCTGATCTGGGCGGCGAGCGAGGCGGACTCCCGGCCGGTGCCGTGGGTGCCGGTGCTGGTGGCCCCGGAGACCGTCTGCTCCATGATGTCGCCCATGTTGGTCAGCGACAGACCCTCGCGGGCCAGGGCCACATTGAGCCTCTTGAGCGGGGTGCCGGCCTCGACCGTGACGGTCATCGCCTTGCGGTCGATGGCGCGGATGCCCGTCAGCAGGTGAGGGCGGATCGAGACACCGTCGGTCGCCGCGATCGCGGTGAAGGAGTGGCCGCTGCCCACCGCCTTCACCTTCAGTCCGTCCCGTGCCGCCTGCCGTACGGCCGCGGCCAGCTCGTCGACGGAGGCGGGGGCGACCTCCCGCGCGGGGCGAACGGTGACGTTCCCGCCCCAGTTACGCCACGTGCCGCTCCTGCCGCTCGCTGTACTGCTCAACGGTGCCTCCCCGACGCGTGACCGGCCTGTTGAGCCGGCGGTACCCGAGGAAACCGACCGCGACCGCGACGGCCCCGGACACGGCCGGGACCCCGTACCCCGCACGGGCGCCGGCCGCGTCGATCACCCAGCCGGCGACCGAGGAGCCGAGCGCCACCCCGACCGCGAGGCCGGTGCTCACCCAGGTCATGCCCTCGGTGAGCTTCGCGCGAGGTACGTGCTCTTCGATGAGGGACATCGTCGTGATCATCGTCGGTGCGATGGACAGGCCCGAAACGAACAGCGCCACGGCCAGAAGCGGCAAGTTTCCGACCAGTAGGAGGGGGATCATACTCACGGCCATCGCACATATGCCCAGCAGCCACCTGCGTTCCGGCCTGCCCGCGAACCGCATCAGGCCGAAGACCACCCCGGCCGCGCAGGAACCGGCCGCGTACAGGGCCAGGACCACGCTGGAAGCGCCCTTGTGGCCGCGTTCGTCGGCGAAGGCGACGGTCACCACGTCCACCGCCCCGAAGATCGCCCCGGTGGCCACGAAGGTCGCCACCAGCACCTGGAGGCCGGACGCGCGCAGCGCCGAGCCGCCGCCGTGGTGCTCGCGCGGGTGCGGCTGCGGCTCGGTGGCCCGCTGGGCGGTCAGCCAGAAGACGCCGGCCGCCAGGAAGCAGGCGGCCAGCAGCGGTCCCGCCTCCGGGAACCAGGCCGTGGACAGACCGATGGAGATGATCGGCCCGAAGATGAAGCAGACCTCGTCGACGACGGACTCGAACGAGTAGGCGGTGTGCAGCTGCGGGGTGCCCCGGTACAGGACCGCCCAGCGGGCCCGGATCATCGCGCCCAGACTCGGCACCGCGCCGATCCCGGCGGCGCACACGAACAGCGTCCAGTCCGGCCACCCGTAGTGCGCGGCGAACAGCAGCCCGGCCGCCGCCGCGAGCGCGAGCAGCGTCGCGGGGCGCAGCATCCGGCGCTGGCCGTACTGGTCGACCGACCGGGACACCTGCGGGCCGATCGCGGCGGCGGACAGTGCGATGGTCGCGGAGAGCGCGCCCGCGAGGCCGTACCGCCCGCTGATCTGGGAGACCATCGTGACCACGCCGATGCCCATCATGGACAGCGGCATCCGGCCGACGAAGCCCGCGGCGGAGAAGCCCTTCGTGCCGGGTGCGGCGAACAGAGCGCGATAAGGGCTGGGCACGGGGACTCCGACGGCTGGGTAAGGCGTGACTGCGGCTGATACAGCTTACGAGTGGGGGCGCCCGGATGCACCCGGTCGGCGGCCGGGATAAAGCTCCCGAATCCGACTCTTCACGCTCCTGTTTCCGGGCCGTCAGTGCCGGGTGGCAGGATCGGCTCATGTCAGACGCGCTCGATGCCACCCCCTACGACGCCCTGCTCCTGCTCTCCTTCGGCGGCCCGGAAGGCCCGGACGACGTGGTCCCGTTCCTGGAGAACGTGACACGCGGGCGAGGTATCCCGAAGGAACGCCTCAAGGAGGTCGGGCAGCACTACTTCCTGTTCGGCGGAGTCAGCCCGATCAACGACCAGAACCGCGCCCTGCTGGACGCCCTGCGCAAGGACTTCGCCGAGCACGGCCTGGACCTGCCGATCTACTGGGGCAACCGCAACTGGGCGCCGTACCTGACGGACACCCTGCGCGAGATGGTCGCCGACGGCCGCCGACGCATCCTGGTGCTCGCCACCAGCGCCTACGCCTCCTACTCGGGCTGCCGCCAGTACCGCGAGAACCTCGCCGACTCGCTGGCCGCGCTGGAGGCCGAGGGCCTGGAACTGCCGAGGATCGACAAGCTGCGGCACTACTTCAACCACCCCGGCTTCCTCGCCCCGATGATCGACGGGGTGCTCGCCTCGCTCGCCGACCTGCCCGAGGACGTCCGTGCGGGCGCCCACATCGCGTTCACCACCCACTCCATCCCGACCGCGTCCGCGGACACCTCCGGCCCCGTCGAGGCGCACGGCGAGGGCGGCGCGTACGTCGAGGAGCACCTGGACGTGGCCGAGGTGATCGCCGACGCCGTCCGCGAGCGCACCGGCGTCGACCACCCCTGGCGGCTCGTCTACCAGTCCCGCTCGGGCGCCCCGACCATCCCGTGGCTGGAACCCGACATCTGCGACCACCTGGAGGACCTGCACGGGGCGGGCGTCCCCGCCGTCGTCATGGCCCCCATCGGCTTCGTCTCCGACCACATGGAGGTCCTCTACGACCTCGACACGGAGGCCACGGCCAAGGCCGCGGAGCTGGGCCTGCCGGTACGGCGGTCCGCGACCGTCGGCGACGACCCGCGGTTCGCCGCCGCGATCCGTGACCTCGTCCTGGAGCGCGCCGCCAGGGAGCGCGGCCAGGAGGTCGCGCCCTGCGTCCTGGGCGCGCTCGGCGCGAGCCACGACCTCTGCCCCGTCGGCTGCTGCCCCGCCCGTGCTCCCCGGCCGGCCGCCGCG
The DNA here is from genome assembly GCF_040703965.1 of Streptomyces sp. NPDC006655. Taxonomy (NCBI): domain Bacteria; kingdom Bacillati; phylum Actinomycetota; class Actinomycetes; order Kitasatosporales; family Streptomycetaceae; genus Streptomyces; species Streptomyces sp. NPDC006655. The sequence goes on from NZ_JBEYJU010000027.1 coordinate 21,806, forward strand.
GGCGCCGACAGCCCCTACGCGTGAGGAGCCCCGTGACCGACGCCCCGTACTCGGACCTGCTGGACCTCGCCCGGGAGGCGGCCGCCCGCGCGGGCGAGCTGCTGCGGGACGGCCGTCCGGCCGACCTCTCCGTGGCCCGTACGAAGTCCAGCCCGATCGACGTCGTGACCGAGATGGACATCGCGGCCGAGAAGCTCATCACCGACCTGATCTCCGGCCACCGGCCCGACGACGGCTTCCTCGGCGAGGAGGGCGCGTCGACGCCGGGCACGAGCGGGATCCGCTGGGTGATCGACCCGCTCGACGGCACGGTCAACTACCTGTACGGCCTGCCGACCTGGGCGGTGTCCATCGCCGCCGAGCAGGACGGGGAGACCGTGGTCGGGGTCGTGGCGGCGCCGATGCGGGGCGAGACGTACCACGCGGTGCGGGGCGGCGGGGCCTGGGCGACCGGGGCGTGGCGGGGCGAGCGGGCGCTGGCCTGCCGGCCGGCCGCGCCGCTGGCCGAGGCCCTGGTCTCCACGGGCTTCAACTACGTGACGGACGTCCGCACCCACCAGGCCGAGGTCGCCGCCCGGCTGATCCCGCTGCTGCGCGACATACGCCGCGGCGGTTCGGCCGCGATCGACCTGTGCGACCTGGCCTGCGGCCGGCTGGACGGGTACTTCGAGCGCGGCCTGAACGCGTGGGACTGGGGCGCGGGCGACCTGATCGCGCGCGAGGCCGGTGCCCTGACGGGTGGCCGCCCCGGAGAACGCCCGTCCCGGGACCTGACGGTCGCGGGCACCCCAGGGGTCTTCGAGCCCCTCCAGCGCCTCCTGGAGGACTTCGGGGCCTGGCACGACTGAGGGCCGCCCCGGGCGCGGTCCCGGTCCCGGGAAGATGCTCGCAACGGCGGCCGGCAGGAATCGAACGCCGATGCGGGGGTAGGAGATCACACACGAGCAGGGCCCCGGCGCTGGATTCGCCGGGGCCCTGCTCGTGTGCCGGTGTGCTGCTGCTGCGGGACTGTCAGACGCTGGTCGCGCCGACTTCCACACCGTGTTCGGCGGCGAGGCGGCGCAGGTCGTCGAGCTCGGCCTGCTCCACTTCGACGAGGAAGTCGTCGCCCTCGTCACGAGCCCGGGTGATGTCGGACTCGGTCGCCTTTATGCGCTGCAGAAGTCCTGTCGTGAATGCGTCCATGCTGCGCCCCCTCGTCCTGGGTCGTGGGTCGGTGGCACGGGGAAGTGCCGTTGGGAAGGGGCGATCACGTCTTAGCGGGTGCCCAGCGCTGCCCTGCTGGGCGGCGACGGTGCCGGACACCCCCGTCGTCCACTCTGCTGTAGCGGCGACGTACGTACCGCATGGTGCTGCGGCACATGCAGAGCGTGATCGCGGGGTGTACATGCGGTCCTCCCCCCGCTCCCCTCCGTGGAAACCTCAACCGCAGGAGAAAATCTGGCATTCCCGCCCCACGGCATCCGATCCGGCTGTCCCGGCCCCCGTCTTACTGCCGACTTACGGCCGAAAAGGGCAGGATGGAGGCACCACACCCCATGCAGACCCCCGCCCGGGTGCGCCTGGTGCGCGCTACGCGGGTGGACAGAGGAAGGACAAGCGACGTGCGCGTACTCGTCGTCGAGGACGAGCAGCTGCTCGCCGATGCGGTGGCCACCGGACTGCGCCGGGAGGCCATGGCCGTCGACGTCGTGTACGACGGCGCGGCCGCCCTGGAGCGCATCGGCGTCAACGACTACGACGTGGTCGTCCTCGACCGGGACCTCCCCCTCGTGCACGGCGACGACGTCTGCCGCAAGATCGTCGAACTCGGCATGCCCACGCGCGTGCTGATGCTCACCGCGTCCGGCGACGTCAGCGACCGCGTCGAGGGCCTGGAGATCGGCGCCGACGACTACCTCCCCAAGCCCTTCGCGTTCAGCGAGCTCATCGCCCGCGTGCGCGCCCTCGGCCGGCGTACCAGCGTGCCGCTGCCGCCCGTCCTGGAGCGCGCCGGCATCAAGCTCGACCCGAACCGCCGCGAGGTCTTCCGGGACGGCAAGGAGGTCCAGCTCGCGCCCAAGGAGTTCGCCGTCCTGGAGGTGCTGATGCGCAGCGAGGGCGCGGTGGTCAGCGCCGAGCAGCTCCTGGAGAAGGCCTGGGACGAGAACACCGACCCCTTCACCAACGTGGTGCGCGTGACCGTGATGACCCTGCGCCGCAAGCTCGGCGAGCCCCCTGTCATCGTCACCGTCCCCGGCTCGGGATACCGGATCTGATGAACGTGGCGACCACTCCCGCACCCCCGCAGGCCCCTCCGAAGCCCACCTGGGACCCCAGGAGACCGCAGCCGGTCTTCCCGTGGCTGCGCCCGACCATCCGGATACGGCTCACCCTGCTGTACGGCGGCATGTTCCTGATCGCCGGCATCCTGCTGCTGTCGATCATCTACCTGCTCGCCGCGCAGGCGATCAGCACCGGCAACCAGCCGCTGTTCAAGATCGTCGGCTACGACAAGCTGTCGGTCTCCAGCGACAACTGCCCCGCGATCAACATGGCCGGCTCCAGCTCCCTGTCGCTGGGGGACTTCAACAGCGCGATCGCCCAGTGCGTGGACCACCAGCGCCAGGCGGCCCTGGACAACCTGCTCAGCCGCTCGCTGCTCGCCCTGCTGGGCCTGGCCGTGATCGCCTTCGCGTTCGGCTACGCGATGGCCGGCCGGGTGCTGTCCCCGCTCGGCCGGATCACCCGGACCGCCCGCGCGGTGGCCGGCTCGGACCTGTCCCGCCGGATCGAGCTGGACGGCCCCGACGACGAGCTGAAGGAACTCGCGGACACCTTCGACGACATGCTGGAGCGATTGCAGCGGGCCTTCACCGCCCAGCAGCGCTTCGTCGGCAACGCCTCGCACGAACTGCGCACGCCCCTGGCGATCAACCGCACGCTCCTGGAGGTGCACCTCTCCGATCCGGGCGCTCCCGTGGAGCTCCAGCAGCTCGGCAAGACGCTGCTGGCCACCAACGAGCGCAGTGAGCAGCTCGTGGAGGGCCTGCTGCTGCTCGCCCGCAGCGACAACCAGATCGTCGAGCGCAAACCCGTCGACCTGGCCGAGGTGGCCACCCAGGCCGTCGACCAGGTGCACGCCGAGGCGGAGGCCAAGGGCGTGACGATCAGGGGCGTACGGAAACCGGCCGTGGTCCAGGGCAACGGCGTGCTGCTGGAGCGGATCGCCCTGAACCTGCTGCAGAACGCGGTGCGCTACAACGTGCCCGAGGACGGGTGGGTCGAGGTCACCACCGAGATCCAGCACGGCCAGGCGGTACTCTCCGTGTCGAACACCGGTCCGGTGGTGCCGGCGTACGAGATCGACAACCTCTTCGAGCCCTTCAGGCGGCTCCGTACCGAGCGCACGGGCAGCGACAAGGGCGTCGGCCTCGGCCTGTCCATCGTGCGCTCCGTGGCGCGGGCGCACGGCGGTCACATCGCCGCCCAGCCCCGCGAGGGCGGAGGGCTCGTGATGAGAGTCACGCTGCCGGTCTGATGGCTTTACAAGATCGCGACACACGCGAGGGATGTTCGCTTTGCGCTGAATTTTCGGACGGCGTGGTGCGTCGCCCCGTGTGTGATCGATCACAGGGGCGGATTTCCGGCCATCTACTCTCAGTGATCATGGCCGGGGGAATAAAGGCGGGAAAATCCCTGTTTTCAGGGGTCTTGATCACGGGAAGTACAGGGTGAGGCGCCTTTGAGGTGTCTCGTGAGGACCGTGTACGGTCCCCATCGCCATTCAACCCGATCACTCTTGAGGGGTCCGGTTGGGTGTCGATTGAGTAACAGACCTTGATGTGAGGCAAAATCTCCGCCTCGGGTCGGGCACAAGTCCGGCCTCTCACGCGTTACGTGCGCTGGAGACACCGCAGACACCCAGAGGGGGAGAGCGACATGGCAACCGATTACGACACTCCACGCAAGACCGACGACGACGTCGACTCGGACAGCCTTGAAGAGCTGAAGGCTCGGAGGAACGACAAGTCGACGTCCTCGGTGGACGTCGACGAGTTCGAGGCCGCGGAAGGCCTCGAACTTCCCGGCGCGGACCTCTCGAACGAGGAACTGGCCGTCCGGGTGCTGCCCAAGCAGCAGGACGAGTTCACCTGCATGAGCTGCTTCCTGGTGCACCACCGCAGCCAGCTGGCCCGCGAGAAGAACGGTCAGCCGATCTGCCGCGACTGCGACTGAGAGCGGGTCGGGCATGACTGGCTCGACCCCACCTCGGAAGCGCCGTTTCCCTCTGCGGGGAGCGGACTCGGGGCCGTCCGACGGCCCACGCGCGCGTGACGTCGAGCGGGGCTCGTCCGATCCGGGAGCCTCGCTCGAACCGGCGGCCGGCCGGGGTGACCTCCCGGCGCCGTCGGAGCAGCCCGCGCCCGTCGCCAGGCGACGGGCCGCGGTCATCCGCGGCAAGGCCGTGGAGATGGCCCGGGAAGGCGCCCGTAAGGGCGGCAGCCGGGCGAAGGCCGGGCTGGCGTACCTGGCCGACCGGATCATCGAGATCGCCCCGCGTGTCCCCGTACGTGACCTCGCGACCCTGCGCCGGCAGTTCCCGGGCCTCGGGCCCGAGCAGCTCGCCGACAAACTGGTGGCGGGCGCCGCGGGCGCGACCTCGGCGGTCGGGGCCGGGGTCGGCGCGGCGGCGATGCTGCCGGTGCCGCCGGCGATGCCGACCGAGCTGGCCGCGGAGATCACCGGGGTGGCGGCGATCGAGCTCAAACTGATCGCCGAACTCCACGAGGTGTACGGCGCCCGGCCGCCGGGGAACCTGAAGGCCCGCAGCACCGCGTATCTGTCCTCCTGGTCGGGGGAGCGCGGGATCGACGTGATGAGACCGTCGACGGTCAACAACGCCCTCGGCGGGCAGATGAAGCGCGAGCTGCGCCAGCAGATCATGAAGCGGATGGTCCGGGATCTGCCCAACCTGATGCCGTTCATGGTCGGCGCCGCGGTGGGCGCGGTCATGAACCGCCGGGACACCAGGAAACTCGCGGCGCGGATCCGCAAGGACCTGAGAAAGATCCAGGTGCCCTGGGAGGAACTGCCGGAGCTGCCGCCGCTGGAGAAGCCGGCCGAGCCGCTGCCGATCGCCGAGCTGCCCGAGGACTTCGGCGCCTGACGCCCGCCCGCTCCGGGCCCGTCACACCCGCCACACCTGCGTGGCCCTCACCCCTGCGTGGTCCTCACCTCGGCGCGGTGGTCCTCACGCCTGCGCGGTCTTCGCCGCCTCGATCGCCGCCGCCAGGGCCTCCGGCTGCCTCGTCGACAGGTACAGGTACGGCGTCGGGTCCTGCGGGTCCGTGACCTCCACGCGCAGTGCCGTCGGGATGTAGGCGCGCAGCAGCAGGAACGCGCGCACGTCGGCCTTGTAGGTGCGCCAGGCGCGTGTCTCCTCGGGGTCGAGGACGTGTGCCTCGCCGAGGGCCGACACCGGGATCTTCGCCTCGCCCGCGATCAGCGAGTCGCCCACCACCCGGATCCGCTGGGAGCCGTACGAGCTGGCCACCACCGCTGCCGCCGCCGTGCCGCCGGCCAGGCCGCCGAGCGCCGGCAGGGTGCCGAAGGGCAGCAGTATCAGGGCGAAGGAGACACCGACCAGGAAGCTGATGAACCACCACGACCGCGGGGCGGTGAGGCGTTCTTCGTACGGGGTGGCGGAAAGCTGCATGGAGCAAGCTTGGCACGGTGTCCGGATTCACCGGACGCGCGGGTAAGGTCTGCGGCTGTGAGTGGTAGTTCCGCAGCTCTTCAGCCTCCCGCCGGTAGCCGGAAACCCGAGCGGCATCCCGATGCGCCCGCGCCCGGCGAGCTCATCGGCGCACACTACGAACACTGTTTCGGATGTGGCCACGGGCAGGCGCACGGGCTGCACCTGGAGGCACGGGCCGGCGAGGGGGTCTCCCTGACCGCCGAGTTCACCGTGCGCCCCGCTCACCAGGGCGCCCCGGGTCTCGCGCACGGCGGGGTGCTCGCCACCGCCCTCGACGAGACGCTCGGCTCGCTCAACTGGCTGCTGCGGAAGATCGCCGTCACCGGACGTCTGGAGACGGACTTCGTGCGGCCGGTGCCCGTCGGCACCACGCTCCACTTGGCGGCCGAGGTCCTCGCCGTGGCGGGCCGGAAGATCTACTCGACCGCCACCGGCCGTGTGGACGGCCCGGAGGGTCCCGTCGCCGTCCGCGCGGACGCCCTCTTCATCGAGGTGCCGGTGGAGCACTTCACCGATCACGGCCGCAAGGAAGAGATCCGGGCCGCCATGAGCGACCCGGACCGGATCAGGCGCGCCCGCGCCTTCGAGGTGAACCCGTGAGCCCCGCTCCCCTGAACGTCCTGCTGCGCCGCCTCGACCCCGACGTACCGCTCCCCGCGTACGAGCACCCCGGTGACGCGGGCGCCGATCTGCGCACCACCGAGGCGTGCGAGCTGGCACCGGGTGAACGGGCCGTGCTGCCCACGGGGGTGTCGATCGCCCTCCCGGACGGGTACGCGGCCTTCGTGCACCCCCGTTCGGGGCTCGCCGCCCGGTGCGGTGTGGCTCTCGTGAATGCCCCGGGGACGATTGATGCCGGGTACCGTGGGGAGATCAAGGTGATCGTGGTGAATCTCGACCCGCGCGAGGCCGTGCGGTTCGAGCGCTTCGACCGGATCGCCCAACTGGTCGTCCAGCAGGTCGAGAGGGTCCGCTTCCAGGAGGTGGCGGAACTTCCCGACTCGGCGCGGGCCGAGGGGGGCTTCGGGTCCACCGGCGGTCATGCCGCGGTGGGCGACGTGAGCGGCACAAGCGGTCAGGCCGCCGAGGGCGGTCGGACGGGTGGGAATCGATACGCTTCGGTCGTATCCGACCGGGAAGGACAGTGACGTGTTCGGACGTCGCAACAAGAAGGGTGCCGCCGAGGACGCGGCCGGCGAGGCCGAGCAGGTCGTCGACAACGTCGACACCGAGGCGGACGAGGAAGAGGGCGAGCGCGAGCGCGTACGCCTGGAACCGGAGCCCCGGCCCGACGGGCCGTGGGACGCCAGTGAGGTGCGCGACCCCGGCGAGGGCCGGGTGGACCTCGGCGGTCTGTTCGTGCCCGGAGTGGACGGCATGGAGCTCCGGGTGGAGGTCGCGGGCGACGCGATCGTCGCGGCGACCGTCGTACTGCGCGACAGCGCCATCCAGTTGCAGGCCTTCGCCGCGCCCAAGCGCGAGGGCATCTGGGGCGAGGTGCGCGAGGAGATCGGCTCCGGCATCACCCAGCAGGGCGGCATCGTCGACGAGGTCGAGGGTCCGCTGGGCTGGGAGCTGCGGGCCCAGGTGCCGGTGCAGCTGCCGGACGGCACGGGCGGCTTCCAGGTCGTGCGGTTCGTGGGCGTGGACGGGCCGCGCTGGTTCCTGCGCGGGGTGATCTCCGGGCAGGGGGCGGTGCAGCCGCAGGCCGCCGGGCTCCTGGAGCAGATCTTCCGGGACACCGTGGTGGTCCGCGGCGAGGGCCCGATGGCCCCCCGCGACCCGATCGTCCTGAAGCTGCCGAACGACGCCCAGATGGTCCCCGAGGGCGTCCAGCAGGAGGAGTCCTCGCGCTTCTCCGGCGGCATGGGCCAGCTGCAGCGCGGACCGGAGATCACCGAGGTCCGCTAGGCGCCGCGCCCGACGGAACCGTTCGAGAGCCGCATCCTCCGGGTGCGGCTCTTTTCGGCTCGGGCGCCGGCGCGCGCGTCCATCAGGGTTCCGTCAAAGATGCCCGCGGCCCCGCCTTCCGTCCCGCTCGCCGGGACCGTTGGCCGTAAGGTCGACGCTGCGTAGGCGGCAGTTACGGGAAGACAATGGGGCCATGGCACGCGGCAAGCTTCGGATCTACCTCGGTGCGGCACCGGGCGTGGGCAAGACGTACGCCATGCTCTCCGAGGCGCACCGGCGCGTGGAGCGCGGCACCGACTGCGTGGTCGCCTTCGTCGAACACCACGGGCGCACCCGCACCGAGGTGATGCTGCACGGCCTGGAGCAGGTCCCGCGCCGGGAGCTGGAGTACCGGGGCGCCGTCTTCACCGAGATGGACGTGGACGCCGTGCTGCGCCGCGCCCCCGCGGTCGCCCTCGTGGACGAACTCGCCCACACCAACGTCCCCGGCTCCCGCAACGCCAAGCGCTGGCAGGACGTCGAGGAACTGCTCGCGGCCGGCGTCGACGTCGTCTCCACCGTCAACATCCAGCATCTGGAGTCGCTCGGCGACGTCGTCGAGGCCATCACGGGCGTACGCCAGCGCGAGACGGTGCCCGACGAGGTGGTACGGCGCGCGGACCAGATCGAACTGGTCGACATGTCACCCCAGGCGCTGCGCCGGCGCATGGCGCACGGCAACATCTACCAGCCGGACAAGGTCGACGCGGCCCTGTCCAACTACTTCCGGCCCGGCAACCTCACCGCCCTGCGGGAACTCGCCCTGCTGTGGGTCGCGGACCGGGCCGACGAGTACCTGAAGCAGTACCGCAGCGAGCACCAGGTGTCGGCGATCTGGGGTTCCCGGGAGCGGATCGTCGTAGGGCTCACCGGCGGCCCCGAGGGGCGCACGCTGATCCGGCGGGCCGCCCGGCTCGCCGAGAAGGGCGCCGGCGGCGAGGTGCTCGCCGTCTACATCTCCCGCAGCGACGGACTGACCTCGGCCTCCCCGAAGGAACTCGCCGTCCAGCGCACCCTCGTCGAGGACCTCGGCGGCACCTTCCACCACGTCGTCGGCGAGGACATCCCGGCGGCACTGCTCGACTTCGCGCGCGGGGTCAACGCCACCCAGATCGTCCTCGGCTCCTCACGCCGCAAGGCCTGGCAGTACGTCCTCGGACCCGGCGTCGGCGCCACCGTCGCCCGGGAGTCGGGACCCGACCTGGACGTCCACATCGTCACCCACGGCGAGGCGGGCAAGGGCCGCGGGCTGCCGGTGGCCCGGGGTGCCCGGCTCGGGCGCGGCCGGATCATCGCGGGCTGGGTGGTCGGCCTGGCCGGCCCGGCCGTCATGGCGGTCCTGCTGAACACGGTCAACCTGGGCCTCGCCAACGACATGCTGCTGTTCCTGACCCTCACGGTCGCGGCGGCGCTGCTCGGCGGGCTCTTCCCGGCGCTGGCCTCGGCGGCCTTCGGCTCGCTGCTGCTCAACTACTTCTACACCCCGCCCCTGCACCGGCTGACCGTCGCCGACCCGAAGAACATCGTCGCCATAGTGATCTTCTTCGGGGTCGCGCTGTCGGTCGCCTCGGTCGTGGACCTGGCCGCCCGCCGCACCCACCAGGCCGCCCGGCTGCGCGCCGAGTCCGAGATCCTCTCCTTCCTCGCCGGCAACGTGCTGCGCGGCGAGACCAGCCTGGAGGAACTCCTCGAACGGGTCCGGGAGACCTTCGGCATGGAGTCCGCGGCCCTGCTGGAGCGGGCGGGCGACGTCGAGCCCTGGACCTGCGCCGGACGGGCCGGCTTCGGACCCGCCCTGGAGCGGCCCGAGGAGGCCGACGTCGACATGCCCGTGGGCGACCACATGGCCCTCGCGCTGACCGGCCGGGTGCTGCCCGCCGAGGACCGCAGGGTGCTCGCCGCCTTCGCCGCCCAGGCAGCCGTCGTACTGGACCGCAGGCGCCTCCAGGAGGAGGCCGAACAGGCCCGCGCGCTCGCCGAGGGCAACCGGATCCGCACCGCGCTGCTGGCGGCCGTCAGCCACGACCTGCGCACGCCGCTGTCCGCGATCAAGGCGGCGGTCACCTCGCTCCGCTCGGACGACGTGGCCTGGTCCGAGGAGGACCGGGCGGAACTCCTCGAAGCCATCGAGGAGGGCGCCGACCGGCTCGACCACCTCGTCGGCAACCTGCTCGACATGTCCCGGCTGCAGACCGGCACCGTCACCGCGATCGTCCGTGAGATCGACCTCGACGAGGTGGTCCCGATGGCGCTGGTCGGCGTCCCCGAGGGCAGCGTGGACCTGGACGTGCCCGAGACCCTGCCGATGGTCGAGGCCGACGCCGGGCTGCTGGAGCGGTCGGTGGCCAACCTGGTCGAGAACGCCGTCAAGTACAGCCCGTACGACCGGCCCGTGCTCGTCTCCGCCAGTCCCCTCGCGGACCGCGTGGAGGTGCGGATCGTGGACCGCGGGCCCGGCGTGCCCGACGACGCCAAGGAGCGCATATTCGAGCCCTTCCAGCGTTACGGTGACGCTCCGCGCGGCGCCGGGGTCGGACTCGGGCTCGCGGTCGCCCGCGGCTTCGCCGAGGCGATGGGCGGCACCCTCGACGCCGAGGACACGCCGGGCGGCGGGCTCACCATGGTCCTGAGCCTGCGCGCGGCGGGATCCTCCGCCGCGGCGGCGGGGGAGACGGCGGAGACGGTGAAGGCAGTGGCGGAACCGGAAAGGCAGGCCTCATGACCCGTGTGCTCGTGGTCGACGACGAGCCGCAGATCGTGCGCGCCCTCGTGATCAACCTCAAGGCGCGCAAGTACGAGGTCGACGCGGCCCCCGACGGCCGTACCGCCCTCGAGCTCGCCGCCTCCCGCCACCCCGACGTGGTCGTGCTCGACCTCGGCCTGCCGGACATGGACGGCGTCGAGGTGATCAGGGGGCTGCGCGGCTGGACCCGGGTGCCGATCCTGGTCCTGTCGGCCCGCCACTCCTCCGACGAGAAGGTCGAGGCGCTCGACGCGGGTGCCGACGACTACGTCACCAAGCCCTTCGGGATGGACGAGCTGCTGGCCCGCCTCAGGGCCGCCGTACGGCGCGCCGAGCCCGTCGCCGGGGGCGGCGAGGACGACGTCCTGGTGGAGACCGAGGGGTTCACCGTCGACCTGGCCGCGAAGAAGGTCAACCGGGCCGGCCGCGACGTCCGGCTCACGCCGACCGAGTGGCACCTGCTGGAGGTCCTGGTCCGCAACACCGGCCGGCTGGTCGGCCAGAAGCAGCTGCTCCAGGAGGTCTGGGGACCGTCGTACGGGACGGAGACCAACTACCTGCGGGTGTACATGGCCCAGCTCCGCAGGAAACTGGAGACGGACCCCGCGCACCCGAAGCACTTCATCACGGAGCCGGGGATGGGGTACCGGTTCGAGACGTGAGCCGGGGTCCGGCCGGGGGTCCGGGGGTTGGCCCCCGGGGGATGGCGCATCACGGAGCCGGGGATGGGGTACCGGTTCGAGACGTGAGCCGGGCTTTCGGGGACGACGTGAGCCGGGCTTTCCGGGACGACGTGAGCCGGGCTTTCGGGGACGACGTGAGCTGGGCTACGGCGGTGTCCGCGGGCCCCGGTAGGCTTTCAGACATGAGTGCTGTTCCTCGTTCCGAAAAGCCGGCCGGCCGGTTCCGGCGCATGCTCGACCGGCTCTCCTCGTCGCAGGAGGACCTGGAGTCGGAGGAGCTGCGCGAGGACGCCGACACGACCGGATGCACCCGGATCGGTGACTGTCAGGACCGGCAGATCGTCACCGTTACTGGTACCTTGCGCACGGTCACCCTACGACCGCGAGCCGGAGTCCCGGCCCTGGAGGCCGAGCTGTTCGACGGCTCCGCCGCACTGGACGTGGTGTGGCTCGGCAGGCGCTCCATCGTCGGCATAGAACCGGGGCGCAGGCTGATCGCATCGGGCCGGATCTCGCTGAGCCGGGGCCGCCGGGTGCTGTTCAACCCCAAGTACGAACTGAGACCCCTCGGTAGGGAGTAGCCGGTGACGTCGCTCGACAAGCCGACCGAAGACACGCAGGCTCAGGACGACGCGCGGGCGGTGACCGAGGCCGCGCTGTTCGAGGCCTTCGGCGGGGTGCGCGGCATGGTCGAGACGGTGCTGCCCGGCCTGCTGTTCGTCACGATCTTCACCATCAACAAGGACCTGCACTGGTCGGCGATCGCCGCCCTCGCGGTCTCCGTGGTGCTGGTCGTGGTGCGGCTCGCCATGAGGGACACCGTCAAGCACGCCTTCAGCGGTGTCTTCGGCGTCGCCTTCGGTGTCGTCTTCGCGATGATGACCGGCAACGCCAAGGACTTCTACCTCCCCGGCATGCTCTACACGCTGGGCCTGGCGCTGGCGTACATCGTCACGACCCTCTGCGGGGTCCCCCTGATCGGACTGATCCTCGGCCCGGTCTTCAAGGAGAACCTCTCCTGGCGCACCCGCAACCCGGGCCGCAAGACGGCGTACGCCAAGGCCAGCTGGGCGTGGGGCCTGATCCTGCTCGCCAAGTGCGCGATCCTCTTCCCGCTGTACTGGTGGGCCAACACCGCCCAACTGGGCTGGGTACTGGTCGCGTTGAAGATCCCGCCGTTCCTGCTCGCCGTCTGGCTCACCTGGGTCTTCCTGGCGAAGGCACCGGCTCCGATCGACGTCTTCGCGGAGATGGAGGCGGCGGAGAAGGCCGAGGAGGAGCGCAAGGCCGCCCTGGCGGCGGAGCAGGGCGAGCCCTCCGCCGGACGCCACCGCAAGTAGCCGGACACCGGAGAAGGGCGCCCCCCGCAGCGGAGGGCGCCCTTCTCCCGTACCTGCTCCGCGTCAGTCGTCCTCGCGCCGTACCGACAGCAGGTCCTCCAGCTGCTCCTCGCGGGCCTGGGCCGCCACGAAGAGGAGTTCGTCGCCCGCCTCCAGGGAGTCCTCCCGGGAAGGGGTGAGCACCCGGGTGCCCCGGATGATCGTGACCAGCGAGGTGTCCTCGGGCCACGCCACGTCACCGACCTGGGTGCCGGCCAGGGCCGACTCCTCCGGGAGGGTGAGCTCGACGAGGTTGGCGTCGCCGTGGCTGAAGCGCAGCAGGCGGACCAGGTCGCCGACACTCACCGCCTCCTCGACCAGCGCCGACATCAGACGCGGTGTGGAGACGGCGACGTCCACGCCCCAGGACTCGTTGAACAGCCACTCGTTCTTGGGGTTGTTCACCCGGGCGACGACGCGCGGAACGCCGTACTCCGTCTTCGCGAGCAGCGAGACGACCAGGTTCACCTTGTCGTCACCGGTCGCGGCGATCACGACGTTGCAGCGCTGGAGCGCGGCCTCGTCCAGGGAGGTGATCTCGCAGGCGTCGGCCAGCAGCCACTCCGCCTGGGGGACCCGCTCCACCGAGATGGCGGTCGGGGCCTTGTCGATCAGCAGGATCTCGTGGCCGTTCTCCAGCAGCTCGCCCGCGATGGAGCGGCCGACGGCACCGGCCCCGGCAATGGCGACCCTCATCAGTGACCGCCCTCCTCTTCCGGACCCCCGGCGAAGGCGGCCTCGACCTTGTCGACGTCGTCCGTCCGCATCATCACGTGCACCAGATCGCCCTCCTGCAGCACCGTCTGCGAGGTGGGCAGCATCGCCTCCCCGAGCCGGGTCAGGAACGCGACCCGGACCCCGGTCTCCTCCTGCAACTTGCTGATCTTGTGCCCCACCCACTTCGGGGAGGCGTGCACCTCGGCGAGCTGCACCCCGCCGGTGGGATCGCGCCACAACGGCTCGGCGCCCGAGGGCAGCAGCCGGCGCAGCATCTGGTCGGCGGTCCACCGCACGGTGGCCACGGTCGGGATGCCGAGGCGCTGGTAGACCTCGGCGCGCCGTGGGTCGTAGATCCGGGCGGCGACGTTCTCCACGCCGAACATCTCTCGGGCGACCCGCGCCGAGATGATGTTCGAGTTGTCACCGCTGGAGACGGCGGCGAAGGCGCCGGCCTCCTCGATGCCCGCCTCACGAAGGGTGTCCTGGTCGAAGCCGACCCCGGTGACCCGGCGGCCACCGAACCCGGGACCCAGCCTGCGGAAGGCGGTGGGGTCCTGATCGATCACGGCGACCGTGTGCCCCTGTTGCTCCAGGGTCTGGGCGAGAGCGGAACCCACTCTGCCGCAGCCCATGATGACGATGTGCACGACCGTCCTTCCGGTGTCCAAAAGTTACTGCTCAGCCACATCAGGGTCTCAGACCGAGCCCCAAGCTACACACGCACCGTCCCGGCCGGGCACCCTTCGGACACGCTCACCGGCGAGTGATGCTGCGCACGCTCCAGGCGGTGAGGATTCCGAGGCCGACGAGGGCGACCGCGGCGCCGATCAGCTCAGCGGCAGCGGGCATGTGACCTCCGAAGTGCGATGACGGGCGGGATCTGTCATCTAGGCACGGATCGGGCGTAGGCCGCGGAATCCGCAGTTCCCCACGTCTCCTTTTTCACCCGTGAGGCAGATCCGGCCCCGCGGCTGGAGACCTGCCACGCGGAAGGCATACGATCCTCTCTCGTGTCCAAACTGACCGACGTGCCCAAACGGATCCTGATCGGGCGCGCACTGCGCAGCGACCGGTTGGGCGAAACGCTCCTGCCGAAGCGCATCGCACTCCCCGTCTTCGCTTCCGACCCGCTGTCCTCCGTCGCCTACGCGCCGGGGGAGGTCCTGCTGGTCCTGTCCATCGCGGGCGTGTCGGCGTACCACTTCAGCCCCTGGATCGCGGTCGCGGTCGTCGTGCTGATGTTCACGGTGGTCGCCTCCTACCGGCAGAACGTGCACGCCTACCCGAGCGGCGGCGGTGACTACGAGGTCGCCACCACCAACCTCGGGGGCAAGGCCGGCCTCACCGTGGCCAGCGCCCTGCTCGTCGACTACGTCCTGACCGTCGCCGTCTCCATCGCCTCCGGCATCGAGAACCTGGGCTCCGCGATCCCCTTCGTCGTCGAGCACAAGGTGTTCTGCGCGGTCACCGTGATCGTGCTGCTCACCCTGATGAACCTGCGGGGCGTGAAGGAGTCGGGCAAGCTCTTCGCGATCCCGACCTACGTGTTCGTCGGCGGCGTCTTCATCATGATCGCGTGGGGTGCCTTCCGGGGCCTGGTCCTCGGGGACACGATGCGCGCCCCGACCGCGGACTACCACATCAAGGCCGAGCACCAGGGCCTCGCGGGCTTCGCCCTGGTCTTCCTCCTGCTGCGCGCGTTCTCCTCCGGCTGTGCCGCGCTCACCGGTGTCGAGGCGATCTCCAACGGCGTCCCGGCCTTCCGCAAGCCGAAGTCGAAGAACGCGGCGACCACCCTGGCCATGATGGGCCTGCTGGCCGTCACGATGTTCTGCGGCATCATCGCCCTCGCCATGGCCACCAAGGTCCGCATGGCCGAGAACCCGGCCACCGACCTCATCCGGGGCGGTGTCCCGATCGGCTCCGGCTACGTCCAGAACCCGGTGATCTCCCAGGTCGCCGAGGCCGTCTTCGGCAAGGGCAGCTTCCTGTTCGTGCTGCTCGCCGCCGCCACCGCCCTGGTCCTCTTCCTCGCCGCCAACACCGCGTACAACGGCTTCCCGCTGCTCGGCTCGATCCTCGCCCAGGACCGCTACCTGCCGCGCCAGCTGCACACCCGCGGCGACCGGCTCGCCTTCTCCAACGGCATCGTGCTGCTCGCCGGCGCGGCCGCCCTGCTCACGGTCATCTACGGCGCCGACTCGACCCGCCTCATCCAGCTCTACATCGTCGGCGTGTTCGTGTCCTTCACGCTCAGCCAGACCGGCATGGTCCGGCACTGGAACCGCCACCTGGCAGTGGAGACGGACCCGGCCAAGCGCAGCCACATGATGCGCTCGCGCGCGATCAACGCCTTCGGAGCCTTCTTCACCGGCCTGGTGCTGGTCGTCGTCCTGGTCACGAAGTTCACCCACGGCGCCTGGGTGGCGCTGCTCGGCATGTGCATCTTCTACGCCACGATGACCGCGATCCGTAAGCACTACGACCGGGTCGCCGAGGAGATCGTGGCCCCCGAGGAACCCGACGACGACCTGGCCCGCCCCTCCCGGGTGCACTCCGTCGTCCTGATCTCCAAGATCCACCGCCCCACCCTGCGGGCCCTCGCGTACGCCCGGCTGATGCGCTCCGACACCCTGGAGGCGCTCACCGTCAACGTCGACCCGGCCGAGACCAAGGCCCTGCGCGAGGAGTGGGAGCGGCGCGGGATAGACGTGCCGCTCAAGGTCCTGGACTCCCCGTACCGCGAGATCACCCGGCCGATCATCGAGTACGTCAAGGGCCTGCGCGCCCAGTCCCCGCGGGACGCGGTCTCCGTGATCATCCCGGAGTACGTCGTCGGCCACTGGTACGAGCACATCCTGCACAACCAGAGCGCCCTGCGACTGAAGGGCCGGCTGCTCTTCACGCCCGGCGTGATGGTGACCTCCGTGCCCTATCAGCTGGCGTCCTCCGAGGCGGCGAAGAAGCGGGCCCGCAAGCGGCAGGAGTGGAACGCCCCGGGTGCGGTGCGGCGCGGTCCCGCGGAGCACCGGCCGAAGGAGCACAGCGGGAGCTGACCGGGGGGTCCGGGCGACCGCGTAGACTGGTGGGCTGTCGTCGGTCCGTGCCCGGACCGTTCCCCCTCCCCTCGATCTGGAGTCATCCCGCCATGCAGGCAGAACCGAAGAAATCGCTGGTGGGGACGGAGTACGAGGTCGAGGTCGGCCCGGTCGCGCACGGCGGGCACTGCATCGCCAGGACCGCGGAGGGCCAGGTGCTGTTCGTCCGGCACGCGCTGCCCGGCGAGCGGGTCGTGGCGAGGGTGACCGAGGGCGAGGAGGGGGCCCGCTTCCTGCGCGCGGACGCGGTCGACATCGTGGACGCGTCCAAGGACCGGGTCGAGGCCCCCTGCCCCTACGCCGGCCCCGGCCGCTGCGGCGGCTGCGACTGGCAGCACGCCAAGCCGGGCGCCCAGCGCCGCCTCAAGGGCGAGGTGATCGCCGAACAGCTGCGGCGGCTCGCGGGTCTCACGCCCGAGGACGTCGGCTGGGACGGCACGGTGATGCCCGCCGAGGGCGACAAGCTGCCGGCGGGGGAGGTGCCGCAGTGGCGGACCCGGGTGCAGTACGCCGTCGACGCCGACGGCAACGCGGGACTGCGCCGGCACCGCTCGCACGAGGTGGAGCCCATCGAGCACTGCATGATCGCGGCGCCGGGCGTCAGCGAGCTGGGCATCGAGGAGCGCGACTGGTCCGGCATGGCCTCGGTGGAGGCGATCGCCGCGACCGGCTCCCAGGACCGCATGGTGATCCTGGAACCCCGTCCCGGCGCCCGCCTGCCCCTCGTCGAACTCGACAGGCCGGTCTCGGTCATGCGGGTCGACGAGCACGACGGCGGCATCCACCGCGTCCACGGCCGCGCCTTCGTCCGTGAGCGCGCCGACGGCCGCACCCACCGGGTCGGCAGCGGCGGCTTCTGGCAGGTCCACCCGAAGGCGGCGGACACCCTGGTCACCGCGGTCATGCAGGGCCTGCTCCCGCGCAAGGGCGAGATGGCGCTGGACCTGTACTGCGGTGTCGGCCTCTTCGCGGGGGCCCTCGCGGACCGCCTGGGCGAGAAGGGGGCGGTGCTCGGCATCGAGTCCGGCAAGCGAGCGGTCGAGGACGCGCGCCACAACCTCGCGGACTTCCCGCGGGTCCGCATCGAACAGGGCAAGGTCGAGTCGGTCCTCCCGCGCACCGGCATCACCGAGGTCGACCTCATCGTCCTCGACCCGCCCCGCGCGGGCGCGGGCCGCAGGACGGTGGAACACCTGACGTCCCTGAGTGCCCGCCGCATCGCCTACGTGGCCTGCGACCCGGCAGCCCTCGCCCGCGACCTGGCGTACTTCCGGGACGGGGGGTACCGGGTGCGGATGCTGCGCGCGTTCGACCTGTTCCCGATGACGTCGCACGTGGAGTGCGTGGCAATTCTCGAGCCCGCGCCAAAGGGCTCATGACCTGCCGTTTCCCCGGATGATGCCGGTCTGGGCGGGTCGGGTCGACCTGTTCTCATGACTGTCGCACGTGGAGTGCGTGGCGATTCTTGAGTCTGCGGTAAAGAGGCTCTGATCTGCGGTTTTCTCGGGTTCTTCGGGTCTGGCCGTTCGTGCTCGACCCACGAAGCCGCAGGTCACCCCCCTCGGTACCAGGACACGTGCCACATTGTGCATTTCGGGAAGGGGAAACCGTCCCGACGCTCATTTGAGGCTACTTCCGACGGACCATCAGGTGGGTGGCACGCGGGATACCTGGTCATAACTGGCCCCGACCCACTCGGTCTGCGACTGCTCTGTCCCGTGTCGGGACAGCCGGCCCGCTCCCCCTCGGGACGGCCTCCGCCCGCCACAGGACAAGGGCGAGGTCCGGCCGCCTCGTCGAGGAGCGGCCCGTCGCCGTCGGCTGGCGAGGGAAGGCGCCGGAAGACACTGGTCGGCATGGCGACTCAGGAGGCCAGGGAGTGTGTCGACGGAGCTGAGCGTTCTCGTTCTGCCAGGCACCGGCCTGCCAGGGGCAAGGGCTCACGCCGTCCTCGGCGCCCCTATGCCCTGCTGTCGCTGAGCGGAGGCGCGCTCAGGAGGGTGAGGGGAAGCGGGCGGCGAGCAGGGCGCGGTCGTCGGGGAACGCCGCTTCGGGCTGGTGGTGCAGGAACCGGTCGCACAGCTCGGTGATGCTCAGGCTGCTGGTGGTGTGGGCGAACTCGGTCAGCCGTTCCATTCCTATGGCGAGGTCCTCGCGACGGCGCTCAATCAGGCCGTCGGTGTACAGCAGCAGTGTGTCGGTCTCGGTCACGGTGGTGTCGGCCTGCCGGTAGCGGATGTTCCGGACGGGCCCGAGAGGTGGTGAGGTGGCGTGGTCGAGGTAGGCGCTGGTGCCGTCGGAATGGATGAGCAGCGGCGGCGGATGGCCTGCTCTGGCGTAGGTCAGGGTGCGTGTCCGGCGCTCGAAGACCAGGTAGCAGGCGGTGGCCATGCGGTTCGGGTGGTAGCGGCTCAGGAAGGTGTTGAGTTCGTCCAGGACGGCTGCGGGGTCGGTGCCGCAGCGCGGCACGATGTTGCGCAGGGCGGCGGTGATCTGTGCCATGACAGTTGCTTCGTGAAGTCCGTGGCCGGCGACGTCGCCGATGCTCAGGCCGATGTGATCGGAGTCCACGTCGTAGACGTCGTACCAGTCGCCGCCGACCGAGAGCAGGTCACTGCCCGGGGCGTAGCAGGTGGCCGACTCCAGACCGGGCAGCTGTGGCAGCTGGGGAAGCAGACTGAGCTGCAGGCGTTCGGCGACTCGGTGCTCGTGCTCGTGCAGGCCGGCTCGGCGCAGGGCTTGGGCGATCTGCTGGGCGACCGCTGTCACGTGTTCGGGAGCGGTGGCGTTGGGCGAGCCGTAGACGATCAGCATGCCCAGGTGGACGCCGTCCGCTTCCAGGGACAGGGCAAAGGGAACCGTGTCCGCGGTTTCACGGGGGAGCGGGCCGTCCGCGGACGACGGCCGGTCCAGGTCGGTCCAGCCGCCCGCGCCGGCCGGCAGGCCATTGTCCTCCGGCTGCAGGGGCGGAACCAGTCGCGCCGAGTGCAGATAGAGCTCGGCCGCGGTGGCCCCCAGGGCCGCCGGCGCCACGTCGCTGACAGCGCGGGACACCTGGGCGAGTGTGATCGCACCGGCAAGGGCGGCGGTCAGGTCGTACAGATGCTGCAACTGGGCACGGGCGGCCTGTTCGGCGGCCAGCAGCCGCGCCCGGTCCACTTCTGTGGCCCGGCGGAAGGCCACCTCCCGGTTCAGCGCCTCCACCTGCTGGCTGAGCACGACGAACTGGTCCGACGCCCCGGCCTCGACGAGATGCAACTGCACGGCCGGCTGCGGGCCGTCCCACCACGTGGCCCGCGCTCCGTGACAGCGGAAGCGCCGCGTGCGGCCGTCGGCGTCCTTGAGGACCAGCGCGCCGGGCACGGGACTGCCGCTGCGCAGCCACACAGCCAACTGCTGACGCAGCTGCGGGGTGTCGTCCGGCCGGAGATCGAACACGCTGGCGCCCGGGCGCAGCCGGTCGTCACAGCGGCGGGCAGCCGGGTTGGCGGCCAGCACGCGGCCGTCGGCCCCGCACAACAGCACCGGATGGGGCAGCGGTCTGGTGATGGCCCGGAAGAGGCCAAGGGTCACGGAGCCACAGCCCGGTCGCCGAAGTACTCACGGCCACTCACCGTCTCGACATCCACGTCGGGCACCAGGTGCACCACCACCCGGCAGCCCGCGTCGCCGCGCGCGATGGTCTCCTCCAACTCCACCCGCGCATAGCCCAGGTTTCGGGCGGCGACGGTGCCGAAGACGTTGGACGTCATCATGCACATCGACTCCCGGCCCACCACCTTCTCCGCGAACGGGCACACCCGGTTGCCCAGCACAATCTTCGTCTCGTCGTGCTCGATGACGTAGAAGTCACCCTTGATACGACGCTTGAGGTCCACCAGCGCCTCGGCGACCTGCTCACCCTTGAGACGGTCGGTTCCCAGTGCCTTGAGGTACATCTCGTCGATCTGCGTGCCGACGGCCTGCCCCACCAGGCTGACGTAGCCGGACGCCTCCTCCAGACCGATCACCGACTCCAGCGACGTCGCCAACTCACGCACGAGAGTCCGCAGGAACACATCACGGTCCAGCGGAATCTCCACATCCGAAATCTGTTCCATGTCGGCTTCCTCACCCTCGGGCCCCGGCGGCAGCGCGACCGGCATGGCCTCATGTCGTGTGACGGGAAGATTCTGCCAGCGCACTCCAGCCCGCCACCACCAGTCCCGTCGACAGCGGCGATCAACCCTTCACAGGATCAGCCCGTCACCCGACGGACGCAGATGGTTCACCAGGCAGGCAGG
Source organism: Streptomyces sp. NPDC006655 (assembly GCF_040703965.1). NCBI lineage: Bacteria > Bacillati > Actinomycetota > Actinomycetes > Kitasatosporales > Streptomycetaceae > Streptomyces > Streptomyces sp. NPDC006655. The sequence goes on from NZ_JBEYJU010000027.1 coordinate 42,402, forward strand.
GGTAACCCGACAGACGACTGCGACCGGCTGAACGCGGCGCCGGCCGGCGGCAGAGCAGGGCCGTCACCCAGGCTGGAGGAACCTCGTGAATGGCGAACCGACCTTCCCGACTTGCGAGTCGCGCTTCCCCGCTGTTACGGCGAGCATCGCGGCCGCCCGGCACTGGGTCCGCGACTGCGTGGAAGGTTTCGGCGGCCCGCTGCACCAGCACCGGATGATCCAGACCGCCGAACTGCTCGTCTCGGAACTGATCACCAATGCCATCCGCCACGGCGTCGGCCCGCCCCTGATCCGGCTCACCTGGAACGGCCGGCTGCTGCGCATCGCGGTCAGCGATGACAGCGACCGCTGGCCGCGCATGCGTGCCACCAAGAACACCGAGCCCGGCGGCTTCGGCATGCAGCTCCTCGAACGGCTCGCGTACCGCTGGGGCGTCACCCGACGCCACCCCGGCAAAACGGTCTGGGCGGAACTCAGCCTCGCTCCCTGAGCCCGCCCTCCCGCCAAGCCTGAGTTGGCGTGGGCGCCACTACAGGAGGACACGTACTCGGTCGCATGAGCTCCACCAGCTCACGTCATCGGGACCGGCGCGGGTCAGGCCCGGGTCACGTCCGCTGGAGTGGTGTATCGACGGCCACTCGGTGATCTCTTCTTTGAGGCTATGCGGTGAGTTCGGTGGGCAGGTCGGTGTCGTCGTTTTCTGACTCGATCGGGTGGAGGCGGGCCTTGGCGAGCAGGTCGAGGCCCATGTAGCGGCGGGCTTCGGCCCACTCGTCGTTCTGCTCGGCCAGCACTGCGCCGACCAGGCGGATGAGAGCCGTGCGGTCGGGGAAGATGCCGACCACGTCGGTGCGGCGGCGGATCTCCTTGTTCAGCCGTTCCTGCGGGTTGTTCGACCAGATCTGCCGCCAGCTCTCACGCGGGAAGGCGGTGAACGCCAGCAGATCGTGCTGGGCGGCGTCCAAGTGGGCAGCTGCCTTGGGAAACTTGGCTTCCAGGGCGTCCAGCACCTGCCGCATCTGGGCCTGGACCGCGTCGGCATCGGGCTGTTCGAAGACGGTCCGCAGCAGCGTGGCCACCCACCAATGGGCCGACTTGGGCACCTGGCTCAGCAAATTCCGGACGTCATGCGTGCGGCATCGCTGCCAGGAGGCGCCCGGCAGAACCGCGCCGATCGCGTTCACCAGGCCACTGTGGGCGTCGGAGGTGACCAGTTGGACGCCGGACAGGCCGCGGGCGGTCAAGGAGCGCAGGAAGGCGAGCCAGCCGGCGCCGTCCTCGGCGGTGGCCACGTCCAGGCCGAGGATCTCGCGGTGCCCGTCCGCGTGGACACCGACGGCGATCAGCGCGTGGACGTTGATGATGCGGCCGCCCTCGCGGACCTTCTGGGTCAGCGCATCCACCCAGACGAACGCATACGGGCCCGCGTCCAGAGGCCGGTTGCGAAACGCGGCGACCTGCTCGTCCAGGTGCTTGGCCATCGCGCTGACCTGGGATTTCGACAGCTGGGTGACGCCGAGGGACTCGGCGAGCTTCTCGACCCTGCGGGTGGAGACGCCGAGGAGGTAGGCGGTGGCGACCACCGAGATCAGGGCCTGCTCGGCCGCCGGCGGCGTTCGAGGAGCCAGTGCGGGAAGTAACTGCCCTGACGCAGCTTGGGAACGGCGAGTTCGACGGTGCCCGCACGGGTGTCCCACTCGCGAGGGCGATATCCGTTGCGGTGGTTGACTCTCTCGTCGCTGACCTGCCCGTATTCGGCGTTGCAGAGGGCGTCGGCCTCCGCGGACATGAGTGCGTCGGCGAACGTCTTGACCATCGTGCGCAGCAGATCGGGACTCGCCGCGGCGAGGTTGTCCTCGGCGAGGACGTGCAGGGGCAGACTGTCGGGTGCGGACATCGTGCTGATCTCCTTCGGGCTTCGACACCTCGAAGATCAGCCGGTGGCCGTTCATCTGTGCGGGCCTCATCCCGATGCCGGAGCAAACCCCCGGATCAGGTCGAACCCGTACACCACTTCCCTGGACGCAACCAGCCGAGGTGGCGTCCCGCCAAGTGGTGTAGGGGATCAAGGCGCCGGAATCCGCAGGTCGGAGACGGTGGCTACGCGGGTTCGGGCATTCGCCCTGCTCCGGCGGGGCGCGTCGCGGACGGCCGCCTCGACGGAGATCGCCACGGGCCTCGAACCGGAACGCGGAGCGCTTGACCCCCTACACCACGTCGCGGGGTACGGCCCGAGCCGACCACATCCGCATCGTCAGCCTGCCCAGCGTCGGTGATCGCCGGCACGCCATCGAGCGCACCGCGGGCTCTGTCGACACGCGGCGTTCAGTCGGCGTGCCGCCTTCGCGCCCCCGCACCGCAGCGGAGATCGCAGCAGGTCGAGGCCGAACTCGCGCAGCAACCGCAGGAGTGGAAAATAAAGATTCGAAGCCGTTCGTGTGAGCGTCGACGTAGGACAACCGGTGCGGTGCGGCGGGCCACTCGGACGTCCGTCAAGGTCGATCACAGAAGCCGCCTGCCGCATCGTCGTTCTCGAAGACCGGCTCGAAGAAACCCAGCGCATCAACGAGCAAATGCGCACCCGGGGCGGGGCGCAGCCGAAGACCTCAGCCTGACTCGAGCACGCCGGCCGTCGGTCGCATCCTGACCGTCAGCGAACGAGGCCGTCGCCTGATCGCGGCGGTGCAGTGAAGCATGGCCCGTGATCGGCCGCGGTTGACGCTCGGCGTGGCAGCTTCCACTCTGTTAGGGGGGTGAAAGGACCGCGGTCGTGAGTGGTGGGCGCAGTGGGTATCCCGAGCTGCTGACGGCTGCGGAGACGGCGGCGCCGGTGGAGGCCGTCGACGTGTTCGCGGAGGAGCTGCTGCGGCGCTTCGGCGCCACGAAGGTCTCATTCCTCATCGTCGATCTGACGGGGAGGGCAGTGGCGCGGCTCTCCACGGCCGGGGCGGTGGAGGACGGGCGGGAGGCGGAGCGGATCCCTCTCTTCGGCAGCGTCTACGAGGTCGTGATCCGAACCCAGCGGCCCTATCAAAAGGCGACAGACCAGGGGCAGCGGGTGATCGTGCCGGTCACCAACCGCGGAGACGCCATCGGACTGCTGGAACTGTTCCTGCCGGCCACCCCCGCCCCGGACGTCCTGGAAGCGGTCGGGGAAGCCGCCCACGTGCTGGCGTACGTCGTGATCGCCAACGGGCGCTTCACCGATCTGTACACCTGGGGCAAACGCTCCCGGCCACCCACCCTGGCAGCGGAGATCCAGTACCAGCTGCTGCCGCCGTCGCTCTCGTGCGAGGCCGCCCAGTTCACTCTGTGCGGGAGTCTGGAGCCCTCCGCGGCCCTCAGCGGCGACACCTTCGACTACGCCCTGGACCGCGACACCCTGCACATTTCGGTGACCGATCCCATGGGCCACGACATCGACGCCGCCCTGGCCGCCACCGTCCTGGTGGGCGCCCTGCGCGGCGCCCGCCGCGCAGGAGCCGGTCTCGCGGAGCAGGCCCACCTGGCCGACCAGGCCCTGGCCGACCACAACCGCGGCCACGCCACCGGGCAGCTGCTGCGCATCAACCTCCACACCGGGCGGGCCCAGCTCGTCAACGCCGGCCACCCCTGGCCCCTGCGCATGCGCGACGGGATCACGGAGACGATCATCTGCCAGGTGGACCATCCCTTCGGGCTGTCCGTACGCCTACCCCAGCCCTACCGCGTCCAGGACATCGATCTGCGCTCCGGTGACCGTCTGCTCATGCTGACCGACGGCATGCTCGAACGTCACGGAGACAAGGTCGACCTTGCCGACCTGCTGGAGAAGACCCGGGATCTGCACCCGCGGGAGACCGCGCTGATCTTGACCTCCGCAGTCCTCGACGCGGCAGGCGGCCGCCTCGAGGACGACGTCACCGTGATGTGCCTCGACTGGCACGGCCCCCAGCACACCCAGCGACACGTCAGCTCCGGCGCGGACACCCGGCAAGCCTCAGCCGCCCGTACGAAGTATCCGTGACCGCGGGTGCTCTCAGGGAGGCCGCATGGTGGCCGTGGACCCGAATGACGTGAGGGCCGGTCCAGCCCGCCCTGTTCCTGCCGGAGGGCCCGTGCCCGCGATGAGGGGCTCAGCCCGGCCGAAGCGTTGATGATCAAGGCATGAGCCGGTGGCCGTAGTGCATGACGGCCTCCCTTGCCGGTGCCCGAGCATGGGCCCGGCGGGGCCCGGCGGAGGCACAGTCGGCCCTGCCTCCTCGGGCCGCCTCAGACTTCGACAGAGCGTTGACCGACTGGCCACTCCGGCCTCGCCAGGGGGCGGCGTACGCCGTGGTCAACCTGGACGTGCTGAGCGAGAAGGTAGCGGGACAGGCCCGCTCCGAAGGTGCCGGTGCCCAACACACCGGCCCGGCGCACCGTACCTACGAAGTGAACCGGCCCGACCGCACGGTCCGCCGTCTGCTCGAGAAGTCGGACCCGCTCGATGCGCTGGCTGCTGAGCGGGCCGGGCTCAGTGGTCGCGCCCAGGCCCGCGCCACATCCGGCGACGGTCCGGTGCACAGCGCCGGAATGTACAAACTTGCCAAGGACTCCGCGGTCAAGGCCCGCACCCAGGCGATCAACCAACTCAAGGCCGTCCTGGTCATAGCCGACCCCACCCTGCGGGAACGGTTGTCGACCCCGGGCGCTCCGCTCACCTGCTCGCCGGATTCGCCAGAGCTCAGGCCCTTCTCTCCCGGAGAGGGGCGGTCACGTAGACGATGGTTCCGCCGTCTGCAGGCACGCCCCGGCGCACTGCAGACGGGGTGGCCCGGCCGCGAGCGCGGCGAAGCAGCGAATGGGGTGCCGGCTGAAGCCGAGGTAACTGTTCATGGTGGCGATGTGCGAGGACGGATTTCCTGGTGCCGACCTCGTGGGTGCGGGGCAGGGCCTGGACCTGCCAGGCGGCTGGCTACGGTTCCAGGAATTCAAGCGCCCGCGGGACGAATCTGTCGTGGTGCTGGAAGATACCGCCGTGTCCGGCGTCGGGGTAGAGGGGTTCGAGTTCGCCCTGGGGCAGCCGGGCCGCCAGGTCGACTGAGTTGACGCTCGGGACCATGCGATCGCTCTCACCGTTGGCCACCAGGACCGGTTGGTGGATGCGCGACAGGTCGGCCGGTGCCTGGCGGCCCCAGTGGTGGATGGCCTTGAGCTGGGCGCGGAATGATGAGAGCGAGATGGCTTTGTCGCGGTCGTCCGTGCGTTCCTTCAGCCGGGCCAGAAAGGCGTGGGCCGCTCGGCGGCCATCCGCGGTGCCGGTGAAGAAGAGGTACTGCTTGGGGTCTTTGCGGGTCAGGACGGCCTCGATGGTGTCCCTGATGGTGAGGCTGGTGACCTTGTCGATGCCGGGGCCTCCGGCGGGTCCCGTGCCGGCGAGGATGAGTTTGCGTACAAGATCGGGTTCTTCTGCCGCGATGACCTGGGCGATGAAGCCGCCCATCGACAGGCCGAGCAGGTCGACCCTGTCGTACCCGAGGGCCCGGATGAACAGCACGGTGTCGCGGGCCATCGCCTCGATCGTGTCGGGTGTGGTGCCGCCGGACCCGCCGACGCCGCGGTTGTCGAAGGTGACCACCGGGCGCCGGGCGGCGAGTCCGTCGACGACGCGGGGATCCCAGTTGTCCAGGACTGCGGACAGGTGGTTGAGGAGGATCAGTGGTACGCCGTCGTCCGGGCCGAGTTGCCGGTAGACGAAGGTCACGCCACGCACGGAAACGGAGCGGTTCGGGATGTTCTTGTACGACGTCGGGGTGGGGGAGCTGGGCGGCGTGCTCATGGCCGGGTCCTCAGGTGGCGTGGCGGGGAGCGGGGTGTTCGGGGACTTCTTGTTGCCGGAGGTGACGGGCGCCTGCGACTCGTCACCGCCCTTACGTCATTGCGACGACGACTTTGCCGGCCTTTGCCCGTCCCTTCTCCACGTATTCCATGGCCTGGAGGGTTTGCTCGAACGGGAAGACGCGGTCAATGACGGGACGGACCTTCCCCGTGTCGATGAGGGGGGTGAGTTCGCGCAGTTGGTTGCCGCTGGCCTTCATGAACAGGAACGAGTACGACACACCGTGGCGCTTGGCGTTGCGCCGGGCTGTGAAGCTGAGGGCTGTCATGGCCAGGCGGAGGATCGGGTTCCCGCCCAGTTCGCGGGCGAAGGCAGGGTCGGGCGGCCCCGCGACGCTGATGGCTGTGCCGCCGGGCTTGAGAACGCGCAGGGACTTGGCGAGGTTCTCGCCGCCGAGGCTGTCGAGGACGACGTCGTAGCCGTCGAGGACCTCTTCGAAGTCCTGGGTGCGGTAGTCGATGACGACGTCCGCGCCGAGGTCCTTGGCCAAGTCGACCTTGGCGGTGCTCACGGTGGTGGCCACATGCGCGCCCAGCGCCTTGGCCAGCTGGACGGCGATGGAGCCGAGGCCGCCGACGCCCGCGTGGATGATGACTTTCTGGCCTGGCTGAACCCGTGCCCGCTCGGCCAGTGCCTGCCGTGAGGTCAGGGCGACCAGGGGAGGGAGGCGGCCTCGGCCATGGTGAGGGTGGCCGGTTTGGGTGCCAGGTCGTCCTGGTGGACGGCGATGAGTTCGGCGAAGGTGCCGATGCGGTCCTTGTCGGGCCGGGCGTAGACCTCGTCGCCCACCGCGAAGCGGGTGACCGACGGGCCGACCCGGACGACCGTTCCTGCGAGGTCGTTGCCCAGAACGAGCGGGAGACGGCAGGGCATGAACGCCTTGAAGTCTCCGTTGCGGATCCTGAGGTCCAGCGGGTTGATGCCCGCCGCGTGGATCTTGACCAGGACGTCGTCGGCACCTGTTTGGGGGTCGGGTATTTCGGCGGCGCGCATCCCGGCTTGGGCGCCGTAGTTCTCGACCATGAAAGCCTTCATCGTCGTCTCCGTTCCGTTCCCGTCCGTGAAAGGCCGGGGGCTCCGTTCGCCCCGGGCTTTTCCCAGTACGAGATGGTTCGTGTTGTTTTTCTGGCCGCGCGCTGGCGCACCGCGTCCTCAGCCGCGTTCACCCATCAGGCCACCGGCACGACCGGGGCGGTGACGCGGTCGGCGGCGCCTCCCTGGAGGCGGTCCAGGGAGGCGGCGATCCCCTCGTGGGGTATACCGAGCGGCACCGCGCTGACCTCGGTCAGGCGGGTGTACTGCTCATCGGTCAGGTGGACGTCAAGGGCGCCGAGGTAGCTGTCGAGCTGGGAGAGGTTGCGCGGGCCGATGATCGGGACGAGCGTGGCCACGGAACGGGCGGCGCGCTCGCGCACCCAGGCCACCGCCACCTGGGCGGGCCTCAGGCCGGTCTCCTCGGCGATCGCCAGAACGGTGTCGACGACGGCGGTCTTCTGGTCGGTGCTCTCGGTGTGGATGACCATGCCCAGGTCGCGCAGGCGCCCCTCGGAGGAGCTGCGGTATTTGCCGGTGAGCAGTCCGCCGCCGAGCGGAGACCACAGGGCGGCCCCGAGCCCGAGGCTCTCGGCCATGGGCAGGAGCTCACGGTCGGCGGTGCGCTCGACGAGGCTGTACTCGTGCTGGATCCCCACGATCGGGGCCCAGTTCTTCAGGTCCGCGAGGGTTGCCGCGCGCGAGACGCGCCATGCCGGGAAGTTGGACAGCGCGGCATGGTGGATCTTGCCGGCGCTCACCAGGTCGTCGAGTCCGCGCAGGAGTTCTTCCATCGGTGTGAGCTGGTCGGGGAAGTGCACCCACAGCAGGTCGATGTGGTCGGTGCTCAGGCGCTTCAGGCTGGCCTCGACCGAGGCGACCATGGTCTTGCGGCTGTTGCCGGTTCTGGAGATGTCCGGCTGCGGGGCGGCGCCGAGGGCGAACTTCGTGGCCAGGACGAAGTGGTCGCGGTCGGCGGATATCAGCTTTCCGGTCAGTTCCTCCGCCTCGCCGAACTGGTAGCCGTCCGCGCTGTCGAGAAAGGTCCCGCCGGCCTCGGCGAACCGGTCGAAGATCCGGCGTGCCTCGTCCGGCTCGGCGCCTGCGCCCCAGCCGGTGCCGAAGTTCGCGGTGCCGAGCGCGTACTCGGAGACGCGCAGTCCGGTCCGGTGGCCGAAGGTCGTGTAACGCATGAGACGTCCTCGCATGAAGGGGCACGAAGGGGCACGAAGGGGTGTGAAGGGGTGTGAAGGTGGTTGCGCTGGAGTGGAGGGGTGAGCGTCAGTCCGCGTTCGGCTGAGGTGCCACGGACAGGCTCTGCTTGACGTACCGGCTGGTCTCGTCGGCGAGGATCTCGGGCAGGCCGGTCTCGATCCCGTGCAGGGCCTGGGCCGCGACGTCGGCGGCGGCGACCTTCTGTTCGGCGGGCACACCGGCGGCCATGTCGGTGTCCATGTAGCCGACGTGCAGCGCCGAGACAGCGATGCCGCGGGGCGCCAGCTCGTCGCGGGTGGCACCGGTCAGCGCCCAGGCGGCGGCCTTGGACGCGGCGTAGGAGCCGAGTCCCGCCGGGTGGAACCAGGACAGGACGGACAGGACGTTGAGTACGGCGCCGCCGCCGTTGCCCTCGATGACGGGGGCGAAGGATCGTGTCGCGGCGAGCGGGCCGAAGAAGTTGGTCTCCATCTCCCGGCGCACCTCGGCCACCTCGCCCCCGATCAGCGACGCGCCGGTGGAGATGCCCGCGTTGTTGATCAGCAGTGTCGCGTCGGACGCCACGCGCGCGGCCTCCCGTATCGACGCCTCGTCCGTGACGTCCAGCCGCAGCGGGATGACGCCCGGCACGTCGACCGTCTCGGGGTGTCGGGCCGCGCCGTACACCTTCGCGCCGCGCTCGACGAGCTGGGCGGCCAGGTGCCGTCCCAAGCCCCGGTTGGCGCCGGTCACGACCGCGACCGCGTTCTCCAGTTCCATGCTCACTCCTGGCTGTCGGGGGCGCCGTCGGCCACCCGCAAGGAATTAGATGATGATGGCAATCTAAACACGGGGGCTATGATAGATGCCAATTGACATCCAAATGTGAGGTGGTCATGGGTCGCGCATCACAGGCGCAGGCGGAGGAGAATCGCAGGCGGGTGGTGGACACCGCGTCCCGGCTGTTCCGGGAGCAGGGCATGCAGGTCAGCGTCGCCGACCTGATGAAGGCGGCCGGTCTGACTCACGGCGCCTTCTACAAGCAGTTCGCCTCCAAGGAAGCGCTCGTCGACGAGGCCACCGCCCACGCCTTCGCCGAGCTCGCCCAACGCCACAGCGCCGGGCTGGAGCGGTACGACGGTGAGCGTGCCGCCGCCCAGCAGGCGCTGATCGACACCTACCTCTCCGTCGAGCACCGCGATGACCCGGCGGACGGCTGCCCGGTCGCCGCGCTCGCCACCGACATCGCGCGCGAGGGCGGGGGGCGCGAGGCCCGTCGCGTCTACGCCGAGGGGGTGGCCGACTTCGCCGGTTTCCTGGCCAGTGACGACCAGGACGGCATCGTCCGGCTCTGCACGCTGTTCGGTGCGCTGGTCCTGTCCCGTGCCACCAAGGGCTCCCCGCTCTCCGGGGAGATCCTCGCCGCCGCGCACGCAGCCTTGACCGAAGCGGGCTGATCAAGGGCAGCAGCCGGGGCCGAATGACGGCCTCAGAGGGGCACGCCCGTGACGCTCATATGACGCTCCGGCCCGGGGCAGGCCGTTCCGGTGCCCGGGAAAGGCCCTCTCTTACCCGCGGTTTTCTCCAGCTGGGGAATCCGGACATGTTTCCGATGACGCATCACGTGGAGTGCGTGGCTCTTTTGGAGCCTGCCGAAAAGGGCCGCTGACTTGCCGTTTTGCATTTCAGGTGGTCAGCTCGACCTGTTTTCGCTCGCGGAATGCGTCGACTGAGGTTCGATTGTGCAGAACGCTCTGAGCTGCAGGTTCAAGGGCCGGCGTAGGTCTCGCGGCGACGTGGCGATGCACAATGCAGAATTTTTGACGCTCGGATGACGCTCGAATATCGGAAGCCTCAACCTCGGACCTCTCCGGCCCTGGGCCGCAGACGGGCCGTCGGCGCGGGGCAAGGACTCCGGTTCCGGGGGCCGACTGCACCTCGCCGGCGGCGGGGGTGCTGCTGTCTCGTCGCACGTACCTCGGAACCGAGACCGCGGCCCGACCGGGCCACGAAGGACGGCGTCGTGGTCCGAGGTCTTGAGTGGCCGGTATCACCTCACTACCCAGATACCAGTCCGGTATCATTCCTGTATGGCGATGACACTCCGACTCCCCGACGACCTTGACGCGAAGCTCACCGAGCGGGCTCGTCGGGAGGGTCGCAGTAAGCAGGAACTTGCCATAGAGGCCATCCGTGACGCCCAGCACAGGGCCGAGCTGAAGGTCGATGACGTCCTGGCCGAGCTGATGGACAGCGATGCGGAGATCCTGGACTACCTGAAGTGACCCAAGTGCGCTACATCCATATCGACGAGATCCTGGCCATCGCTCGCACGGTCAACGATACCGAGCACAGCGTGCGTGACATGGGACTTTTGGTGTCAGCGATCGAACGGCCCCGGACGAACGTGTTCGGGGCCGAGCTGTATCCCACGCTGCACGAGAAGGCGGCGGCACTGCTGCACTCCGTCGCTCGCAATCACGCGCTGATCGACGGCAACAAGCGCACCGCCTGGCTTGCCATGCGTGTCTTCCTGCGGTTCAACGGCGTCAGCGCCAGTACCGCCCCGCCACCCGTCTCCGTGGCTGGCCCGTTCGTCGAGGAAGTCGCGCAGGACAACATCGATGTACCGGCTATTGCCAAGCGCCTGTCGGCCTGGTTCCCCGTTTCCTGACGTTCGACGTCGTGGGCCCCGCTGAACGAACGGGTCAGTCCCCCGGCGGACTGCCAGAAGCCAGCACCGCTCCCAGAACCTCATTCCGTGGGCCGAGGCGCACCGGGCACCGCTGTCATCCGACGCGGCGAAGACCCTGCGTATCGCCCGGTACTCGCTGTGGACGCTGCGCCGGAGCCGTACCTGGCTCGATGCGCTGGACACCTACCAGAGGTTCGACCCCAGGGTGCGCGCCTACGACGTACCGGACGCCGAGACACCTGCTGCCCGCCGCGACCTCTCCGTCGCCGGCGACCGCTTCTCCGTCTACGGTGAGTACGTGCTTCCGGTGGCCGGAACGAAGTCAGCGGGGAGTACGTCATCCGCTTCCTGAGCGAGGTGCCGTCTGAATGGGGCGTCCCAAACGATCGACGCTGATAAGGATCATGCTTCCCTCGTGTGAGCGCCGAAGCCTGAACCTGACCACGGGGACGGCGCCTGGTGCACTCCTTGCTGGGATCACTGGGCGTCCGCCGTGACGCTCGTTTGACGCTCTTCGCACCTGGTGGCCCCAAGACGGAGACGAGGGACGGACCTGACCTGCGGTTTTCTCTGAGTTCACCCGGGTGACATGCTTCCGATGACGCATCACGTGGAGTGCGTGGCGATCCTCGAGCCTGCTGCAAAGGGTCTCTGACCTGCTAATTTCTTGGGCCGGTCGGTTCAGCGGTGGCGCAGAGCCTGGTCGCAGAACGGGCCCCGGGCTCTGGCCTCCAAAGGCCCGGCATCGCTGCCGCTGCTCAGTGACGAACTGTTCGCCGCGCTCGAGCGGGAGCCGGCCAAGGCCGGCTGGGTGAAGGAGACCTGGCCGAGCGTGGACGGTCCGTGGCGGCGCTCGACGCCTGGCTCACCCGCACCTGGTCCCGTCGCGGCCACACCCCGGTGACCCGCGTGCGGGGCCGCGGCCGCCGCCGCTCATCGGTGGCCGCACTGGCCTGCTACACGTCCGGTGAACCCTCACGGCTGATCCACCGGCCCTGCCCGGACGCGCGGCCCGGCGGACGCGAGAGCTTCTCCTGGAAGGACTACCGCGACCTGATCCAGACCGCCCACCAGCAGCTCGGCGGCTCGATCGTGCTGGTCTGGCGGCACCGGAGATCTTCCGGCTCCGCGCATCAGCGGCTGTTCACGCGGGCGGGTGCTGTGCCGAGCGGTGGTCGAGGTAGTGGCGCGCGGCACGGACGCGGTTGCCGCAGCGGTCCGAGCACCAGCGGCGGGCGCCATGATTGCGGACGAACAGGCGGGTGCAGCCCGACGCGCCGCAGACGGCCAGACGCCCGCTGGGCGGTCCGGTCAGCAGGTCCACGCCATCCTCCGCGATCACGGTGACGGCGACGTCGAGGGCATCGTCGCCCGGATGGCGCGTCACCACCACGGCCCCCTCCTCCTCCCAACGGACCTCACGCACGGCGGGAGCCGTCGCGAGCGCTTTGTTCAGCGCGGACAGGGCCGTCGGATCGGGGGTGGTGCCCTTGACGTGTGCGTCGAGCAACTTCCTCAGGGAGTGGCGCAGCCGGCACAGCCGCTCCCTCTCCCGCTCGCCGATCGCGACTCCCGGGGGGACCAGGCCGCGCTCCGTCAACCAGGCGATCGCACCGTGCGCGTCCCCCAGTCCGTCGTAGGGGCCCTGGGGCCGGTCGAACTCCGTGTTCACCAGTGCCAGGGCGACATGGCGGCCCTCGCCGGGCACCTGCGTCATCGGCGTGGCGGCGGGGGAGTCGGCAGCGTCCATGGCCTAACGGTAACACTTGAGGGATGCCGTGAGGGTGGAGTAAGGTCCGATTCCGTATAACGGATAGCTGAGCCTTTTGCCGTTGGGCAGCGTCCGGACTCGGTGTCGACCAGGGGAATCTCGTATGGCAAAGACAGACAAAGGGCTCATCCTGCGGTTCATCACGCTGGCCATCGGAATGTTCGCCATCGGCACCGACAGCTTCGTGGTCGCCGGCATCCTGCCCAGCGTGGCCAAGGACCTGGACGTCGACGTGTCCACGAGCGCGGAGCTCATCACGGCCTATGCGCTGTCCTACGCCATCCTCTCGCCTGTCGTGGCGGCCGTCGCCGCCCGGGTACCTCGCCGGGTGCTGCTGATCAGCGGCCTGTGCGTGTTCATCGCGGGCAACATCGGCACCGGTCTCGCGCCCGTGTTCGGGGCGGCACTGGGCTTCCGCGTGATGGCCGCGCTCGGCGGTGCCATGTTCACCCCGACCGCAGCCGGAGCCGTGGTTGCGCTCGCCGGACCGGAGCGGCGGGGAACCGCGCTGTCCATCCTGTTCGGTGGCCTGAGCGCGGCCACCGCCCTCGGGTCCCCCATCGGCACCGCGATCAGCGGATTCACCGACTGGCGGGGCACCATGTTCTTCGTCGCCGCGGTCGGTGTCCTGGCCACGATCGCCATCTCGGCGGCTCTGCCCTCCGTGCCGAACCCGCCGGCGGCGACGCTCAAACAGCGTCTGTCGCCGATCGCCGATCCGCGGATCGGTCTGACCCTGTTGCTGGTTCTGGTCGGCTACAGCGGCCTGTTCATCCTCTACACCTATGTCAGCCAGATCTTCGCCCCCGCCACCGGCGGCAGCGGCAGGACCCTGGCCTGGCTGCTGTTCGCCTGGGGCATCGCGGCCGTCGTCGGCAACATGAGCTCCGGACGGCTGACCGACAAGTTCGGCAACCGGGTGGTGATCAACACGGCGGGGGTCGTCGCGGTCGTCGTCTTCGCCACGACCCCGTGGACCAGCCGGCACCTGGCGACCGCCTTCGTCGCCGTGATGCTGTGGGGCGCCTGCGGCTGGGCGATGCTCGTCCCGATCCAGCACCGGCTCGCCGGGGTGAACGCGGCGGTGGCGCAGATGTCCATCTCTCTCAGCTCGTCGGCGAACTACATCGGTGTCTCCCTCGCCCCCGTGATCGGTGCGTTCCTCCTCGATCACGTGGTGGACATGCGCTACCTCGGCGTGCCGTCCGCCGCGATCGTCGTCGCAGGTCTGCTCATCGGCGAGGCGGGTCACCTGCTGATCAGGCGGGGGTTGCGCCGGTCGCAGGACGACAGCGGCGACACACTGGCGGAGGGCCGGGCCGTCACGGCACCGCGTTGAGCGCGCGGACCCCGAGGGGTCCGCGCGGGCCGGACGACGGCACGCGCGCGGGCCCCGCGGGGAGACGAGGGGTGGATCGCCGGACGACCGCTGTGCGGTCAGAACCCCCCGATCAGCCGGCCCACTTCGGCGGTCGTGGAAGTGACGGCACGTTCGTACCGGTCCCGGGCGACGGTCGGCGGGGACGACGGCTTCATCAGGACGACCGAGCCGAGTACGGTGCCGCCCCACAGCACGGGGGCCGCGACGGAGTCCCAGCCCCGGACACACTCCTGATAGCCGACCGCGTAACCCTTGGCCCGGATCTCGGCAAGGGAAGCGAGCAGCTCGTTGCGGCCCCGGTACACCCCGGGACCGACGGCCGGCGGCAGTTTCTCGGCCAGGACGCGCTGCTGCAGGTTGTCGGAGAGATGGGCGAGGATCGCCCGGCCCGAGGCGCCGATCCGCAGGGAGCGGTTGATGCTCATCAGGTCCCGCGGCGGCAGGCCCAGTTCGGACAGGTCCGAGGAGCCCACCGCCATGTCGATGCAATGCCGCTGCGGGTGGCCCAGGTTGGTCAGGCCGTACAGGAACACCAGGCCGCCGTCGGCGGCGAGACGCAGCTGTTCCAGGCAGCTGCTCAGGGCCCGGTCCTGCAGCCGGGGCGTCAGTGCCTGGGTGCCCAGCCGTACGGCCGCGGGCCCGAGCCGGTAGCGGCCTCGGGCGACCTGCACGAACGCGCCCTGCTGAATGCCGCAACGCAGTATCCGGTACACGGTGGAATCGTCCAGTGCGGAGGCTCGCGCCAGTTCCGCCAGTCCGTGCACTTCGCCGCCGAGCTGGGTGAAGGCATGCAACAGTCGGAACACCCGCTCGGTGTAACTCGTTCCCGCCGCACGGGATGCGCTCTCGCGTCGTTCTGTGTGACTCTTCTCCCGCGGCGGGCAAAGACTCGTGGACGTGGCCTCGGAGTGATAGACAGCGCTGTGCTGCATGGATTCACCTCTCGATGCGGAAAAGGAAGGAATGCAACCGTCAGGCGGTGGTGCCACAGCGCGATTTCCGCGAGAGGTGATGGTGCTGAGCGAGGTGCTTCTGCACGTTTTTCTGCGAATGGCCAGGTTTTCGGAACCCGTCGGGACATAGCGCCCCAAAGTGCGTGATCAACGGCATGCAATGCATGTCACAGCCCCCGTGTCAATCCGTTGTGTTCAGTGGACGGTACACGGGGGCGGCCGAGGGAGAGTGTGACTGACATCTCTCCCTAACGGAGTTGGCTAAATTTTTCCGTTCGGCGCGGCTCCTTCGCGGCCGGGTGGACGGACGGTGCCGCGGAGCCGGTGCCGGCCCCGCGCAGGTCGACGGGTGCGCTCGCCTCGGCCGGTCGTGCCACCGCTGCCATGAGGTCGGGGAGCGGTCTGACGTTGCTCACTCGCCAGTCGCAGATCCCTCCGCTGCTGCCGTGCGGGACGCGCGCCACCCGCTCCCACGGGCGCACCTCCATCGAGGTCAGGTCGCCCACGACTCCGGTGCCCACCGCCTTCAGAACCGCCTCCTTCCGGGTCCAGCAGCGCAGATAGGCCAGGGAGCGGCGATCGCCCGGGGGCTCGTCGAGAACCCAGGCACGTTCGTCGGCGCACAGGGTCACCGGGGCGAGGGTGTCGACGGACATGGGCCGCACCCGCTCGATGTCGAGCCCCACCGGATGCCGTCGCGACAGCAGCAGGGCCGAGTAGCCCTCACTGTGCGAGAGGCTGATGTGTACCGCGCCGTCCGCGATCTCCGGTCGGCCGTGTGCGGTGTCACCGCAGTCCGGACAGGGCGCACGGACCAGTCGTACGTCCGGGGCGGGCACCCCGGTGGCTGCGCTCACGATCCGCTTCGTCATGGCCCGCCCCCAGACGAACCTGGCGGTGTGCACGGGGAAGCGGAACCTCGCCGCCCGCGCGCGCTCCGCCGCGTCGAGCAGCTCGGTGAAGCCCTCGGGAACCGGCGTGTCGTACCGCCACCACCGCAATTCCACGAGCCCGCGCCCGTCAGACCGGACGGCGCCGCAGACGGGCGGACAGATGCTGCTGAAGCGGCATTCCCACCGCCTCGAGTTCCTGCACGACCGTCAACGCGTCCCCGTCGAGAGTGAGGCGGCGCCGGGACGCGGTGACCTCCTTCGCCAGCGGAGTGACGGCCATGTCCCGGGACGCCAGCTCGATCTCGGTGCCGTTGATGCGGCCGACATACGTGGTCACGATCCCCGTCGGATGGGCGACCACCGCCTCGAGGTAACCGTCGGGCATCACCCGCCACCATCCGGTCTCGCGGCCCGACGGGCGTACGGGCCGGCCCTCGGCGTCCGTCAGCCACGCGCGTGCGTCGTAGTGGAGGAAGGGGCGTCCGTCGTGACTGAAGGTGATCTGCTGCGCGTAGGTCAGGTCCTCCGTCATGGTGCCGTAGCCGACGGTGCCGGTTCCCTGCCACCTGCCCAGCAGGGCGACGGCGGGCGCCAGCCAGGGGTGCGGTTCGGGTCCGCTGCCCACGACGTGGCTGTCAGGGAAGGGGGCCTGTGTCGAATCGAGCACTCTGCTCACTCCTGTAGGTGTACACGCCCGGACTTGGTGCAGCGTAGCCGGATGCGAACTGAATTTCTCGAGGATTGTGGTCAGTTTCTCGGTGGCTGAGAAATCGATCCGTTTTTCGGGCGGACAACGCTTCTTTCTCGTTCTGCGAGAAGACCGAGACTCGGTTTCTCACTCAGTGGAAATAGGGGGGAACGGGGCGGTCCGAAAATGATTGACGGACCATCGGGCGGTGTTGTTACGCTGCTCGGGCCGGGTTCTCGCCCGGAGTTCTTTGTGACGGACGGGGGCCTTCGTGTACGACGCCATTGTTGTAGGTGCGCGAATATCCGGCGCATCCACGGCTCTGCTGCTGGCGCGGCTCGGACACCGGGTGCTGGTGGTCGACCGGGCACGTTTTCCCAGCCCGACGTCATCGTCCACGAACCTCATCCACCCGCCGGGCGTCCAGCGGTTGAAGCAGTGGGGTGTACTGGACCGCCTGGGCGACCACGCCATCCCGCGGATCACCCGCTACAGCCTCCAGAGCGGCCCGGTCCGGCTGGAGGCCGCGCTGCCCGCCGTCGAGGACGTCGACTACGCCCTGTCACCGCCGCGCGTCGAGCTGGACGAGGCCCTCGTGCGCTGCGCGGTCGACGCCGGTGCCGAACTGCGCGAGGAGACGTCCGTCCAGGAACTGCTGCGCGACGAGGACGGCACCGTCGTCGGTGTCGCCGGCACCACCAAGGGTTCCGGCCGCTTCCAGGAGAAGGCTGCCGTCGTCATCGGCGCCGACGGCAAGAACTCCAAGGTGGCCCGACTGGTGGGCGCGGAGCAGTACCGCGCCGAACCGGTGCTGAGCAAAAGCCTGTGGACGTACTGGGAGGGACTGCCGCAGTCCTCCCTCGTGCGCACCTACCGCAAGAACCGGCGGCATCCCTTCACCTGGCCCACCCACGACGGGCTGTCCATCGTCGGGGTGGCCTGGCCCACGACCGACTTCCCCTCGCCGGGCGGCGACGAGGCCACGGACCGGACGGTCGTCGCCGCCCTGGCCGATGTCGACCCGGACCTTGCCGAAGAGGTCCGAGCGGGCCGGCGGGCCGGTCGCTGGCTGACCGGTTCCGTCCCCAACTTCCTGCGCACCGCGCACGGTCCGGGCTGGGCCCTCGTGGGTGACGCCTCCGCGACCCGGGACCCGATCACCGCGTCCGGCATCACGCACGCGGTGCTGGGTGCCGAACTCCTCGCGGACGCCGTGCACCGGGGACTCTCCGACGGCCAGGGCGTGGATCCGGCGCTGGCGTCGTACGGCCGGGCCCGGGACGCGCTCGTCCGCGACCACTACGACTACACACGGGACTACGCGCGCATCCTCGACCACAGTGCCGAGGAGCGGGCGCTCATCGAGGCGATGAGCCGGAGCCCCTGGCACGCACGCGGCATGATCGGTCTGTTCGCCACGGCCGTTCCGCCGACCGAGTTCTACTCCCGTCGTACCTTCCGCGAGCTGTTCGACTTCCTCGACGAAGAGGGCGGACTGCCGCTGAAGATCCGCATGTTGCGCTGGCTGCTGCATGCCGTCCCCGGCCGGCCGGAGGCCACGGCCCGGCTCGCCGACCGGCTTCTCGCGGCACGGCTCGGCTTGATGGGTGAGCTGCTTCTGCGCAGTACGGCTGCCTGAGCCACGCCCTCGCCCACTCCGACGTCACGCAGGCAGCACCGACGCCGTTGCGCGGCTGCTTGGGGCACAGCCCCGTGACACCTCGTTCTGGAGGAACCTCACCATGACCGGTACGCAGCAGTACGCCGACCCCGTCCTTCTCTTCCCCGGCCAAGGCGGCTTCGACGGTGCCGCGCTCAGCCGTGCGGCGGACGGCTACCCGCAGGTGCGGGCCGTCTTCGAACGGATCGACACCGTGACGCGGCAGACGCACGGCCGGGCGTTGTCATCGACCCTGTTCCGCGCCACCCCGGTGGAACTCACCGAGTTGCTCGAGGACGAGCCCTGGGTGTCGCAGCTCGCCATCTACGGAGCGGGGCTCGCGGCACACCGCATCCTGACCGAGCACGGTGTGCGGCCGTCCGCCCTGGTCGGCCACAGCCTCGGCGAGATCACGGCGCTGGTGGCCGCGGGCGGTTACTCCGTGGAGGACGGTGCCCGGATCGTGCTGAGCCGCACGGCCGCCATCGCGAGGAAGGACGGGGGCACCGGAGCGATGGTCGCGCTCGCCGCCTCGCCCGCCCGCACCCGGCACCTGATCGGACTCCTGGAGGACGAGGGCCTGGCCGTGGCCACCGAGAACCACCCCGCCCAGACCGTGCTCAGCGGTCCCCGGGAGGCCATCGCCCGGGTCAAGGCGATCGCCGGCCACCTCGGGACCGGCTGCGTCGAGCTGGCCGCAGGGTTCGCGTTCCACCACCCGGCACTCGCCTCCGTGGCACCCGACTTCGCGGCCTCGGTACGCGACCTGCCGCGCGGCCCGCTGGCCACGCCCGTGTACTCGCCGATCCTCCAGCGGTTCTACGACCAGGACGAGAGCCTCGGCGACCGGCTGGCCGACCACTTCACGCTGCCGGTGCGCTTCTCCTCGGCCATGGCCTTCCTCCACGAGCAGGGTGCGCGGGTCTTCGTGGAGGCCGGCGGGCGTGCGCTCCTCACCTCGCTGGTGCGCAAGAACCTGAGCACCGTCGACCGTCTCACCGTGCTGTCCACGTTGTCCGTGGGCCGCGACCACACCCTGCGGTTGCCTGACACCCTGGCCGAGCTGCGGCGCACGGGCCTTGCCACCGGTGACGGGCTGGAGTCCCTGCGCCGGTACCTGGCGCCCGAGCTGTCCGCCGCGGAGTTCTCCACCTTCTGGACCACCACGGGTCACGAGATCGCAGCGCTGGTGAACCGGCGGCTGTCGGACTTCCGTACCGCGCCGGAGGACGCCGTCGGCGCGGTGGAGACGGGTCCGGCGGAGCCGGCCGGTGCCGAGCGGGGCGGGGCGGGTGCGGGTGTGCCGTCGCGGGAGGAGGTGTTCGCGACGGTGCGGGGGCTGTACGCGCAGGCGTTGGAGTACCCGGAGGAGGTGTTCACGCCGGGTGTGCTGCTGGAGGCCGAGTTGGGGGTGGACTCGGTGAAGCAGGTGGAGCTGCTGTCGCGGGCGTCGGAGCACTTCGGTCTGCCGCCGCGGGACGCAGACTTCCGGCTGGCGGACCACGAGACGCTGGACAGGATCGCCGACCTCATCCACCACGAGCTGGGTGGCCTGCGCGGCGTCGGCGCGGTGGAGACGGGTCCGGCGGAGCCGGCCGGTGCCGAGCGGGGCGGGGCGGGTGCGGGTGTGCCGTCGCGGGAGGAGGTGTTCGCGACGGTGCGGGGGCTGTACGCGCAGGCGTTGGAGTACCCGGAGGAGGTGTTCACGCCGGGTGTGCTGCTGGAGGCCGAGTTGGGGGTGGACTCGGTGAAGCAGGTGGAGCTGCTGTCGCGGGCGTCGGAGCACTTCGGTCTGCCGCCGCGGGACGCGGACTTCCGGCTGGCGGACCACGAGACGCTGGACAGGATCGCCGACCTCATCCACCACGAACTCAGCGGTCACCGGCTCCAGGGCGCTTCGGCGTGAACCAGCGAACCGGAGGAACGACTTCCATGAAGGACCTCAGCGGTAAGATCGCACTGGTCACGGGTGGGGCCCGCAACGTGGGCAAGGCCATCGCCGCCGCCCTCGCGGACCACGGCGCCCACGTCCTCGTCAACTACTTCCACTCGCACGATGAGGCCAAGCGGACGCAGCAAGAACTGCGCGCCCGCGGCGCCCGGGTGGACCTGCTGCGCGCCTCGGTGGCCCGCCCCGAGCAGGTCGACCGGATGTTCGCCGAGGTCGAGCAACGGTTCGGGCGGCTGGACATCCTCGTCAACAACGCCGCCAACGGCGCGCTCGTCCCCGGCCCCGAGGTCACCGACGAGCATCTCGACAAGGCCCTCGACACCAACCTCAAGGGCGGCCTGCGCTGCGCCCGGGCGGCTGCCGCGTTGATGCGGCGGACCGGCGGCGGCTCGATCGTCAACGTCTCCGCCCTGGGCGGCTCCCAGCTCGTCATGGCCAACTACCTGGCCTGCGCACCGGCGAAGGCGGCGGTCGAGGCCGCCGCGCGCTACCTGGCCGTGGAATTCGCCCCCTTCAACATCCGGGTGAACACCGCCTCGGCGGCGATGCTCGTCAGTGAGGTCGCCGACGCCTTCCCCGACGCGGAGGCGATGCAGGAGACGATCGCGGCGAGCACTCCGCTCGGCCGTCTGGGCTCGCCCGAGGAGTTCGCCGAGGTCGTCGCCTTCCTCGCCTCCGAGCGAGCCCGCTGGATCACCGGTCAGGTGATCCTCGCCGACGGCGGCCTGTCCCTCGGGGCACCCCTGCTGTCGCCGTCCGCGCGGCCGGCCGCCGACGGGACGGACGCGGTGGCCTCGGCCCCGCGGACCGGGCCGGCGGCAGTGACCGCCGGGAACGGCGCGGCCGGGACGGTGGCCACGCCGCCCGCGACGGCGCCCGCCGCCCCGGTGCCGGCGGACCCGGAGACCACCGACGCGGCCACGGCCCACTCGGGCGGCACGACGGCCGCCGAGGACGCCCCCGCGCAGGAGGACGCCCCCGCGCAGGAGGACGCGCACGCCCAGGACGGCCTCGAGGACGACGAGATAGCCGTCGTCGGTATGGGTCTCGTGGTCAGCGGAGCCGACAGCCCCGAGGCGTTCTGGCACCTGCGTACCACGGGAGGTGAGCTGTTCATCGAGGTGCCCGAGGACCGTTGGGACCGGACCCGGTTCTCCTCCCCCGACCGGTCCGCCGAAGACAAGTCGTACCAGGACACCTGCGTGTTCATCACCGACTTCGAGCCGGGCCGGGCCGTCCTCGACGGCCTGTCGGAGACGCCTGACGAGACCGAACTGACCACCCTGTGGCTGCGCCACTCGCTGGTCCAGGCCCTGGACGGGGTGCACGTCGGTGACACCGACCGCTTCTCCTTCCACGTGGGCTACACCGCGGACGGCAGCCAGCACCTGGAGGAAGCAGGCGTGCTGCACGCCGCCCGGCACCTCACCGCGGACATCGCCGGCGGCCTGGACATCGCACAGGAGACGCGGACCCGACTCGTCAGCCGGGTCGACCAGGTCCTGTCGGGCCGCTACCACCGGGGTGCCACGGACACGCCGCGGTTCCTGCCGCACCAGGTGGGCCGTACCGCGATGACGGGAGTCCTGCCGGACGACACGCAGCTCCAGATGGTGGACACGGCCTGCTCCTCCTCGCTGTACGCGATCGACATCGGGATCAAGGGCCTGCTGATGGGCAAGCAGGACATCGCGGTGTGCGGCGGCGCATTCGCGCTGGCCCCACGCGGGACGGTGCTGTTCTCCAAGCTGAAGGGCCTGTCCCAGCGGGGTGCGGTGCACGCGCTGGACGCCGAGGCGGACGGCGTCATCTTCGCCGACGGCGCCGGCGTCGTCGTACTGAAGCGGCTCAGCCGGGCCAAGGCCGACGGCGACCGCATCCTGGGCGTGCTCAAGGCGTTCGGTTCCTCTTCGGACGGCAAGGGCAAGGCGATCTACGCGCCCAGCTCCACCGGGCAGAACCTGGCCGTGCAGCGGGCACTGCGGGCAGGCGGCCTCGACGGAGCCGACATCGACTGGATCAACGCCCACGCCACCGGCACGCCGGCCGGCGACCTCGCTGAGTTCACCACGCTCCGCGAGCACTACGGCAGCACCCGACCCACCGCCGTCACGTCCAACAAGTCACTGATCGGACACACCGGTTGGGCCGCGGGCGTGGTCTCGCTCATCGAGTCGATCCTCGCCCTGCACGACGGGACCATCCCCGGCCAGTACCGGTTCTCCTCCGCGCCCAAGATGTTCGAACTGGACCGCACCCGGCTGGAGATCTCCGGCAGTCCGCGGCCCTGGCCGGCCGCGCCCGGCCGGGCGCGCACGGCGGCGATCTCCGGTTTCGGGTTCGGCGGCACCAACGCGCACCTGATCCTCACCGAGGAGACGGAAGACCGTACGCCCGACGAGACGCGACAGCGCACGGCCGCCGCGCTTCCCGGCGGCACCGACCGCATCGCCGTCGTGGGCTGGTCGGCCAAGCTGCCCGGCGTCGGGGACCGTGAGCACGTCCTCCAGTGGCTGGCCGGTTCCCGGGACGTCGAGCCCGGGTTCGGCGACCAGTACCCGGCACCGCCGTTCCAGCAGGTGCGGATGCCTCCGGCCACCGTACGGACCATCGACCGCTGCCAGTTGATGATCCTGGCCTGCGCCCACGACCTGCGCGACCAGCTGGGCGACTTCTGGCAGCGGCACACCGAGCGCACCGGCGTGGTCGTCGGCCACATGGGCCCCACCCGGGCCGCCATGCTCTACGCCAACCGCTGCTACCTCGACGACATCGAGCACGCCCTGCGCCATGACCCCGAACTCGCCGGCAGCCCGCACCTCACACCGTTGCTGGAGCGGATGCGCGACCGTGTCCGCTCCCTGGTCCCGTCGTCGAACGAGGACTCCTTCCCGGGCATGATGCCCAACATCATTTCGGCTCGTGTGGCGAACTACTTCGACCTCAAGGGCCCCAACATCACGGTGGACGCCGGGCTGGCCTCGACCGTGGCGGCGTTCGCGACGGCCGCTCGCTATCTGCGCAGCGGGGAGCTGGACTTCGTGCTCGCCGGCGGCATCAACGGCAACAGCCTGCCGGAACTTCGGGAGCTGCTCAGCGGTGTCTTCGAGGAGCCGGTGGAACCGGCCGAGGGCGCCTTCCTGTTCGGGCTGACCACCGAGCGTGCCGCAAAGGAGGCCGGACTGCGCATTCTCGGCATCGTCGATGAGGTCGATGTGCGCGCCGGCACGGGCGCGGGCCACGACGTCCTCGACTGCGGCTCGCGCGGCGGCTCCGGCCACTACCTCGGCGCCGCGGGCGGGGTGCAGATCCTGCGCGCCCTCCAGCGGACCGGCAGCACCACCCGGATCAGTTGCCGGGAGAACGGCCACGACGTGGCCACCCACCTCGTCGTCTCCGCCGGCGAGCCGGCACGCGACACCGACGCCCCCGGCCCCAGCGGGACCACGGCTCTGGACGGCGCGTCCACCGACCTGGTCGAGCGGTACGCCGTCACGCTCACGCCTGCGCCCGCCGCCCCCCGCGGCCCCGTGGCCACCGCGGTGCCGGACGACGCGCTGATCCTCACCGACCGGCCGGACCTCGCCGAGCGTCTCGCCCGGGACGCCACCGGCTGCACCGTGTTCAGCACCGCGCCGGTCGCGGGGGACCGGCCCGCGGTACGGCAGGTGACGAGCACGCCGGAGGGTCTGCGTGCCGCCCTGGACGCACTCGGGCGCCCGGTGCGTCACGTGCTCCTCGTCACCGACCTGACCGCGTCCGCGCCGCCCGGCACCGCGCTCACCGCGGACCACTCCGGTCTGACCGCCCTGCACGACCTGGCCTTCCTCGTCGTGAAGCAGTGCTACGCCGACCTCGGTGACACGCCGGCGTCCGTGGTCTTCGCCCTGCTCGGCGCCGAGCCGCAGGGTACGGCCCACCCGCTTGCCGGTCTCTTCACCGGCCTGCTGAAGTGCGTGCGCCTGGAACGCCCGGACGCGGACTGCTTTGCCCTGCTGACTCCCACGGAAGACCCGGACGTGGCCGCGGACCTGATCGCGGCGGAGCGCGCCTGCGAGCGTGCCTTCCCGGTCGTCCACCGCGACGGCGAACAGCGCCGGGCGCCCATCCTCACCGCACAGCCGGCCACCGCCCCCGAAGGCCGCCCGGCCCCACTGGACCGGGAGTCCGTGGTGGTCGCCCTGGGCGGGGCCCGTGGCATCACCGCCGAACTGCTCACGGCGGTCGCCGAGCGTCACGGCAGCCGCATCTACGCGTTGGGCAGCAACCCGGTCGACAGCTACCCGGCGGAGACGTTCGAGGGCACGGACGAGGAGTTCACGGCGACCCGCGCCCGGTACATCCGGGAGCAGCTCAAGGCCGGTGGTCGCAGCGTCGCCGAGATCAACCGGAGCTTCGACCGCATGGCCGACGCGCGGGCCGCGCGCCGCAACCTGGACCGTATGGCCCGGCACAGCGGCGTCGGCCGGGTGTCCTACCTGCACTGCGACGCACGCGATGAGGAGTCGGTGCGCCGCGCCCTCGACACCGTCCATGCCGAGCACGGCCGGATCGACCTGCTCGTCAACGCGCCCGGCCTGAACCGCTCCGCCCTCATTCAGGACAAGGACTTCGACGAGTTCCGGCGCATCCGCGATCTGAAGCTGGTCGCGCACCGCAACCTGCACCGGGCGCTCGTCGGCCGCCCGCCGCGCCTCTGGTGCGACTTCGGGTCCCTGCTCGGCTACTTCGGACAGCGCGGTGAAGCCGACTACGCTTCCGGCAACGACTACCTGGCCACGGCCGCGGCCTACGCCGCCCGGACCACCGGCTCCGACGAGTTCGTCATCGGATGGACCCTGTGGGACGAGGTCGGTATGGGCGCCAACGAGCTGACCCGCGAGTACTTCAAGCGGGCGGGCTCCTACAGCCACATGCCGGTCGCCGAGGGCGTCCGGCACTTCCTGGCCGAACTCGGCACCGCCGACCGCATACCCTCGCTCGTGCACATGGGGGCGGCGGAACGGGCCACGGTGGAGTCGTTCTACCCCGGCTACCTCGGCACGCACTCACCGGCGGGTGCTGCCCCGCCGGCCCCAGGCTCCCCGGCGGACCCCGGCGAGCGGTCGAGCGACCTCGCCCGCGGACGGTTCTACCTGCGCCATACGGCCCGGCGGGAGGCCGGGCAGGACGGCACCGGAGCCGTGAGCTTCGAGTGCCCCTTCGACCTGGACACCGACGGCTACCTCACCGGCCACCTGGTGCGCGGCGTACCGACGCTGCCCGGCACCTTCGTCACCGAGATCGCGGCCGAGGCCGCTCTCGCCCTCGTGCCGGGCGGCTGCGTGGTCGCCTTCGAAGACCTGCGCTTCCTGCACTTCCTCCAGGTGCGGGACGGCGTCTCCCAGACGCCCAAGCGGATCACGGCCCGGATCACCGGACAGGTCGGCGACCTGACCACCGTCGCGGTCTCCGTCACCCATGATGTGATCGCTCCGTCCGGTGTGCTGCTGGTGGCGGACAAACCGCACTTCACCGTGCGGGTCCTCGTGTCCGACGCTTTCCCCACGGCCCCCAAGTGGGAGCGGTGGGACGCAGAGGGCGAGGAACCCGTCGTCGACCCCTACCACGTACCGTCCGCCCCGGTCCTGCTGAGCGGACCCTTCCGGGCCACCACCGCGACCCGGCGCCACCCGCTGGGCGCCCGCTCGGTGTTCCGGCCGGACCTGGACCCCGCCACCGGACCCTGGTCGCAGTTCCTGATGCCCACCGTGCTGCTGGACGCCCTGGCGCGGACCGGAGTGCTGGACCCGGCGGACGGGCTCGTCCCCGTCGCCGCCCCGCTGTCGATCCGCCGCATCGACCTGTACCAGAGCGCCAACGACCTGGAACTGGCCCAGACCCACGGATCGCTGGACCTGTACGTCACCCAGCCCGGGTTCTCCGCCGCGCCGCAGTCCGGCAACCGGTTCGTCGCCGCCGCACCCGGCGGGCACGTCGTGGCCCAGATGAAGGACCTGGACGCCACCGTCATCGGGTACCTCGACCCGGACACCGGCGTGGTGCACCCGCCCTCCCGGGGCCCGGCCGCGACAGGGGGACGTACCTCGTGACCGCGCTCACCGACCCGCCGGTCGTCACCGGTGCGCCGAGGCCCGGGCCGGCGTCCGCCGTCACGGGACCCGACCCCATGACCCGTCCGGTGCGGCGCATGCTGTGGCGGCTCACCCCCGCCCCGGCCGACGGCAGCGCCCGCGGCATCGCCGGCCGGCGCGTGCTGGTCCTGGGCGGGGCCCCGGCCGACGCCGAACGCGTGCGCGAAGAACTGCGCGCCCGGGGAGCGACCGTGCTCCCCGGGGACACCGTCGAGGCCGGCCCGGTGCCCGACACCGTGGTCGACCTGACGCTCGCCGAACGGTTCGCGGCCGCCACCGGAAGCGGCCGGTGGCGTACGGCGCTGATGCGCACCTTCGACGTCCTGCGGCACTGCTACGCGGAGTGGAGCCGGGAGACATCGGCTCAGCGGCTCACCTACCTCGCCGTCACCTACCAGGGCGGCGGCATGGGTCACCACCCCGACGACGACCTCGCGCAGCCGCTCGGCGGGCTGTGGGCGGGCCTGGCCAAGACACTGCACCGGGAGCTGCCCAACTGCCGTGTCCGGGTCATCGACGTCGCCCTCGACGCACGTGCGGCGCTTCCCCGGCTGGTCGGCGACGAGCTGGGCCGTCCCGGCCTGAGCGAGATCGGGTACCGGGACGGCGCACGCTGGACCCTGACGCCGGCCGCGGTGCCGGCCGGACCGCCCGCCGTGCGCTTCGGCCCCGACGACACCGTGCTGATCAGCGGCGGCAGCCGGGGCATCGGCATGGCGCTTGCCCGCCGGCTGTGCGCCGAGTTCGGGCTGCGCGTGGTGGTGACCGGACGTGGGCGGCTGCCCGCCGAGGACACCTGGGACGATCACACCGCCGAGCGGCTCGCCGAGCGCCGGACCGAGCTGTGGTCCGCGCACCGGCAAGGACGCGGCGTGGCGGACATCCGCCGCGACATCGAGCGCGCGGAAGCCACCTGGGAACTCGTCGGTCAGCTGCGCTCCGCCCGCGAAGAGGGACTGCACCTGGACTACCGGCAGTGCGACTTCACCGACGCCGCCCAGGTGGAGGCACTCGTCGCCGGGCTGCCCGGCCTCACCGCCGTCGTGCACAACGCGGGCATCGACCGGCCGGCCCGGCTGCCCAAGAAGTCGGACGAGGACGTCGTCGCCGTGGTCGCGACCAAGGTCGACTCCTTCGTCCACCTGGTGCGGGCCGTGCGCCGCCGACCGCTGAAGGTGCTGTGCACGGTCGGCTCGCTCACCGGCCGTCTCGGCGGCATGGTCGGCCAGTTCGACTACGCGGCCGCCAACGAGTGCCTGGCCCGCCTGGGCCTGTGGGCGGAACGGCACCTGTCCTTCCCGGTGATGACGCTCGCCTGGCCCACCTGGGCCCGACTCGGGCTGATCTCCAACTTCGAGGCCAGCCTGCGCTACATGGCGGCCCTCGACGTCTCCGAGGGGCTGGACCACTGGCGGGCGGAGCTGCTCGCCGGCAGCCGCGGCGAGATCACCTTCGTCGGGCCGCTGGGGCGCGCGCTGGACCCGGTGCAGGCTACCGGCTACCCCGTGCCGACGTGCCTGCCCGGCTATGCCGAGACCTACCCCAAGGTCTTCCACCTGGGCGAGCCCGAGGTGTTCCAGCCGCACGTACGCCTGTGCAGCGTCGTCACGTTCGACCCCGGGACAAGTCCGGCGATCGGTGACTTCACCGTCCACGGCACGCCCGCCGTACCGCTCGGCATGCTGCTGGAGAACGCTGTGCGCGGGGCGGAGTGGGTGACCCCCGCCGACCTCCCCGACCACGTGCTGCACGCGGTGGAGGACCTGCGCGTCCCGTGGAGCACACTGCGCTGCTCCGACGGCGGTCCGCTGCGGCTGCGCCGGGACGTCCGGGCGCTGCAGAGCGCGGACGGCCGCTGGCGGGTGGACGTCACCTTCCGCCCGGCGGCACCGTCCGAGGCACCCGACGGGGCGGAGGGCGGCGCGCACGACCGGGACGCCGTCCGCCTGCGGCTGGTGTTCGGCGCGCCCGGTTCGGCGGTGCAGCACGCGGCCACGCCGACCGAGCGGCACCGGGCCGGCCACGGTACGGACGCCGCCGACGCCACCCTGCTCACCGACACGCCCGTGCTGCGGTGGCAGGGGCTGGTCGTGCCGGTGACGCGCTGGAGTTCCGAAGGCAGACACCGCGTCGTCGCCGAGGTGGGCCGCTGCACGGCCTCGGACCTCTGGGTGGTGCCGCAGCCGCCGGACTGTCTGGTGCCGGTCGCCGCAGTGGAGAACATCGTGCGTGCGGTGACGGAACGGGCCCCGGGCCTGTCCGTCACGCCCGACCCCCTGACCGTCCGTCACCTCTCCTTCCCGCCGTGCGGTCCGCCCGGCGCATCCGGCCCGCACCGCATCCGGCTCGAGGGAGATCCCGTACTCGGTGTCTGGAGTGCCCGGCACGAGGACACCGGCCAGACCGTGGTCCGCATCCGCGGGCTCATGGCCAACCGCATCTAGCCGCAACGCAACCGTTCCGCTCTCAAGGAGTTCACGACATGAGTGACACCACGACCGTCAGCGCCAACCGCAAGGTGCTGGAGCACTACTACGAGGAGTGCCTGAACAAGGGCAACCTCGACGCCGTCTACGACAAGGCAATTCCGGACCACATCAGCCACGGCACCCGCGCCGACGGCTTCGAGGGTGTGGAGCACCTCAAGGAGTGGGTCCGCATCCAGCGCGCCTCCTTCCCCGACCTGCACGTCGTCGTCGACGAGTGGATCGAGGAGGGCGACAAGGTCGTGCAGCGCTTCACCGCGCGCGGCAGCCACTCCGGCGAGGACTACTACGGGATCCCCGCCAGCGGCCGGAAGTTCGAAGTCTCCGGAATCGTCATCGACCACTTCGTCGACGGCAAGATCGTCGAGAGCTGGTTCTCCATGGACGGTATGGAACTGGCCCAGCAGCTCGGCGCGCTGGGCTGACCTGGACGGAGCCGGCCCGCGGCTCCCCCTCAGACACGGACGGCCGGGGGCGTGTCCCGTCGATGCCCCGCCCCCGGCCGTCCGTCACCACATCCGCTCCGCACACCCCTGCGTACCCATCAGGCCCCAGGAAGGGGAAGGCACGATGACACAGCGCTCGACCGCCCTCGTCACCGGGTGCTCGTCGGGAATCGGGCGGGCCACCGCCCTGCGCCTGCACGCCTGCGGCCACCGGGTGTACGCCACCGCGAGGAAGCCCGAGACGCTCGCCGACCTCGCCGCCCGCGGCCTGCACACCCTGGCCCTGGACGTCACCGACCCCGCGTCCGCCGAGGCCGCGGTCGAGGCCGTCGAGGCCGAGCACGGCGCGGTGGACGTACTCGTCAACAACGCGGGATACGGGCTGTCCGGGACCTTCGAGGAGACCTCGCTGGAGCAGGTGCGCGACCAGTTCGAGACGAACGTCTTCGGTCTGGTCCGGCTCACCCAGCTGGTGCTGCCGGGCATGCGCGCCCGTGGCACCGGCACCGTCGTCAATGTCTCCTCCATCTTCGGGCGGTACGCGGCCCCGGGCGGCGGCTACTACCACGCGAGCAAACACGCGGTCGAAGCCCTGAGCGACGCACTCCGGCTGGAGGTGGCGACCTTCGGCATCCGGGTCGTCCTCGTCGAACCCGGACCCGTGCGCACGCCCTGGGGACAGACGTTCATGGACCGCATCCCGAGCGGACGGGCCCGCGCCGACTCTCCCTACCGCAGCTTCCACGAGCGGACCGCCGCCTACTACGACGCCATCTACAACGGCACCCGCAGAACACTCGCCGGCACGTTCGCCATCGACGCCGAGCAGGTGGCGGGCACCATCGTCCGGGCCGTCACGTCCCGTTACCCGCGGTCGCGCTATCCCGTCGGCTTCCTCGCGGCCAGCACCATCGCACTGCGCCGGCTCACCCCGGACCGCATCTTCGACAACGCGTTCATACGACGCCAGTTCCCGGTCCCCTGAGCGGGTGGACACGGCAGCTTCCCAGGCGAACCAACGAGGTGACGAGAGACATGACCACCCTGGCACCGAACCCCGCGGCCGCACGGCGCGGCGCGGTCGCCCCCGGCCCGCGGGGCGTTCCTCTGCTGGGCAGCCTGCCCCAGTGGAAGTCGGACACCGCGCAGTTCCTGCTGCGCACCCAGCGCGATCACGGCGAGGTGTCCCGGATGCGCCTCGGCCCCTACACGGTGCACCTGGTGACGGCTCCGGACGCCGTGGGACGGGTGCTCAAGGAGAACAACGCCAACTACACGCGAGGCGTCCTCTACGAGCAGTTCCGCCTCGTCATGGGCGACGGACTGCTCACCACCGACGGCGACTACTGGAAGTCCCACCGGCGGGCGGTACAGCCGGTGTTCCTGCGCAAGGCGGTGTCCGCCATCGGCCCGAACGTGGTGCGCGCCACCCGGGAGATGCTCGACGACTGGGAGGTCCGCGCCCGTCGCGGAGAACCCGTCGACCTGGTCACCGAGACCTTGCGCCTGACCCTCGTCACGCTCAGCCGCTCGCTGTTCGGCTACGACATCAGGCCCGCCGCGCCGGTTCTGAAGGACATCGTCGACAACGTGATCGAGGTGATGTTCAAGCACGGCTCGGTCGGCGAGCTGCTGCCCTCCTGGCTGCCGACCCGGCGCAACCGGCTCATAGCCCGCGACCGGCGGATCTTCACCCGGCTCGTCACCGAGATCCGGGACAACCACGCCGCCACCGGGGAGGGGCCGCTGATGGAGCTGATCGAGGCGGCCACCGACCCGGTGACGGGCGCCCGCTGGACCGACGACGAGATCCGTGACGAGATGCTGACCATCTATCTCGCCGGACACGAGACCACGGCCGTCGCCCTGCTGTGGACGCTCGTCTCCATCGCCAACCACCCGGCCGTGGCCGAGGAACTGGACCAGGAACTGGAGCAGGTGCTGGGCGGCGGTGAATGCGCACCGGAGGACGTGGAGCGGCTCCCGTACACCTCTCAGGTCGTCGACGAGAGCCTGCGGATGTACCCGCCGATCTGGATCTATCCCCGGGACGCCGTGGCCGACGACGAGCTGGGCGGCTTCCACATCCCCGGCGGTTCCTCCGTCCTGCTCTCGCCCCTGGTCTCCCAGCGCAACCCCCGTTACTGGGACAACCCCGAGGCCTTCGATCCGCATCGCTTCGACCCCGAGCGGGTCAGGGAGCGGCCCAGGATGACCTACTTCCCGTTCGGCGCCGGTGCCCGCATGTGCATCGGCAACTTCATGGCCCTGCTCGAACTGCGCATGATCACGGCGATGATCCACCAGCGGTTCCGGCTGCGGCTGGTGCCCGGCGACTTCCTGCGCTACGGCGACACCTCCATCTCGCTGCGACCCATGACACGGGTGCTCGCCCTTCCCGAACCGCGCGAGGCAGGTGCCCGGGCATGACCACGGTCTCCGACTTCCCCGCCGCGGCCGGCCCGGAGGCGGACGGCGTCGACGCCGCCGTGGCGGCCGCCCGCAGCGCCCAGCCCGGCTGGGACGCGCTGGGCTTCGCCGGGCGGCGCAAGGTGCTGCTGGCTTGGTGCACGCTGATCCTGCGCCGTTCCGACGAGCTGATCAGCCTGATCCGCGCCGAGACCGGCAAGACGGCCGATGACGCCCGCCTGGAAGTCGTCCTCGTCGCCCACCACCTGCGCTGGACCGCCACCCACGCCGCGCGGGTCCTCGGCCGGCGCAGGGTCTCGCCCGGCCTGCTGATGTTCAACCACTCGGTCGAGGTGACCCACCGGCCGCTGGGAGTCGTCGGTGTCATCGGCCCCTGGAACTACCCGGCGTTCATCCCCGTCGGCCCCGTGTCCGCGGCTCTCGCCGCCGGCAACACCGTGGTGCTGAAGCCCAGCGAGCAGACCCCGAAGACCGGCGAGTGGCTCGCGGCCACCCTGGCCGAGGTCACGGGCGCCCCCCGGGTGCTGCACGTCGTCCAGGGTGACGGGGCGGCCGGGGCAGCGCTGTGCCGGGCCGCCGTCGACAAGGTCTCCTTCACCGGTTCCAGCGCCACCGGACGCCGTGTCATGGCAGCCTGCGCCGAGAACCTGACGCCGGTGGTGATCGAGGGCGGCGGCAAGGACGCGATGGTCGTGGCCGCGGACGCCGATCTGGACGCAGCCGCGGACGCGGCGGTCTGGGCGGCGATGACCAACGCCGGGCAGACCTGCGTCGGCCTGGAGCGGGTCTACGTAGTGGGGGCCGTCGCCGACCGCTTCCTCGACCTGGTCGCCGAGCGGGCGGCCGGTCTCCGTGTCGGCGACGGGGCCGATGCCGACCTGGGCCGCATCGTGCTGCCCAAGCAACTGGACGTCATCGCCGCTCATGTGCGCGACGCCCTGGCCCGGGGCGCCCGCGCGGTTGTCGGCGGCCCGCATTCCATCACCCCGCCGTACGCCGCCCCCGTCGTCCTGGCCGACGTACCGGAGGACTCCGCCGCCGTCACCGAGGAGACCTTCGGGCCGGTGCTCGTGGTCAACCGGGTGACCACCGTGGACGAGGCCGTCGCACGCGCCAACGCCGGCGGCTACGGACTGGGCGCCGCCGTCTTCAGCCGCGACCGCGACGGCGGCCGGAGCATCGCCGCCCGGCTACGGGCCGGCATGGTGTCCGTCAACGCGGTGATCGCCTTCGCCGGGATGCCCGCCGTCCCCTTCGGCGGTGTCGGCGACTCCGGCTTCGGCCGGGTCCACGGGCCGGAGGGGCTCCGCGAGTTCACCCGCACCCAGGCCATCACGAGCCAGCGGTTCCGGCCCCTGATGCACCCCACATCCTTCCGCCGGGGCCCGGGGACCATGCCGACCCTGGTGCGCATGGTGCGCACCCTCTACGGCCGGTGACGGAACCGTCGGCCACCCTCGCCGACGGCCCCGCGCATCTGCCTCGAAAGGAGCACGCAGAACGTGACCACCACCCTCACCACCGGACTGGCTCGCCTCGCCGACCACACCTCCCGCGCACATCCCTACGATCTCCTGCGGGAGTTGCGAGACGCGTCCCCCTTCACCGACCCCGCCAGCGGTATCGTCGTGGTCGGCCGGCGGGCCGACTGCGAGACCGTGCTGCGCAGCCCCCGCGTCAGCAGCAACCGCATGGGCGCCGGAATCACCAAGGTCCCCCAGCAGCCCAACCTGATGAACCTGGACGCACCCCATCACACCCGGCTGCGCAGGCTCGCGGGAAAGGCGTTCAAGCCGCGGGTCATCGAACGCTGGCGGCCCCGCGTCCAGGCCATCGTGCGCGAGCTGCTGGCGGACATCGCCGCGAGCGGCGCGCACAGCGTGGACATGGTCTCCGCCTTCGCCTATCCGCTGCCCGTCCGGGTGATCTGCGAGATGCTCGGCGTCCCCCGGGAGGATCACCCGGTGTTCGAGAAGTGGGCGCATGCCATCGCCTACACGGTCGACCCGCAGCTGGTTCCCGGTGAGCTGACCACCGAGGTCGAACGGCACGTGGAGGAGGCCCGCGACGGCTTCGTCGGCTACTTCTCCCGGCTGATCGAGGAACGCAAGCGGGAGCCGCGCGGCGACATCCTGTCCGAGCTGATCGCCGCGGAGGAGGAAGGCGACCGCATCACCGAGCGGGACCTCATCCTGACCTGCATCCTGCTGCTGGTGGCGGGGCACGAGACCACCGCCAACCTGATCCTCAACGGTCTCCTCGGCCTCCTGCGCCATCCCGACCAGCTGCGGCTGCTGCGCGAGCGGCCCGAACTGGCCGAGGCCGCCGTGGAGGAGGTCCTGCGCTACGACGCGCCCACCCAGATGGTCACCCGGATCGCGCGCGAGCCGTTCACCCTCGGGGACACCGAAGTGGGCGCCGGGCAGCCACTGCTGCTGCTGCTCGCAGCCGCGAACCGCGATCCGGAGCAGCACCGTGAGGCCGACGTGTTCGACATCACCCGGGGCGACCCGGGGCACCTGGGCTTCGCTGCGGGACCACACTTCTGCCTCGGCTCGGTGCTGGCCCGTATGGAGGGCGCCGTCGCCCTGAACGCCTTCGCCCAGGCCTTCGTCGAGCCCCGGCTGGACGAGACGTCGCTGCACTACCGGCCGCACGTGTCCGTACGCGGCCCGGACCATCTGAGGATCGACTTCCGCGGCATCCGGCTGGACGCGCTGCCCGACGCCGGCACGACCGGGGAGAGCGCGGTCGGACATGGCTGAGCCGAGGTGGGAGGTCACCGTCGATCCGGGACGGTGCGTCGGTTCCGGGGTGTGTGTCGCCGTCGCGGCCGCGCACTTCGCGGTGCGCGAGCGCCGGTCCCGCCCGCTGCACCCCCTCACCGACCCCGACGACACGGTGCTGGACGCCGCCGAGACCTGCCCCATGGAGGCCATCCTGGTCCGGGAGGCCGGCTCCGGCACCCTGCTGGCGCCGGTGGAATGACCGTGCCCGGGGATGGCTCGCTCGGCCTGGTCACGGTGACCCATCGGCCGCACCCGCTGTGCGGCCGGCGCCTGCGGGTGCGTGCCGTCCGGGGCAGGCAGGGCGGAACACTCGTCTGCGAACGTCCCGGAGGGGGGCTGGTGACCGTCCTGCGGTCGTGGACGGACCGGGCGTCCGGCGTCGGCGGCCAGGTTCGCGAGCCGCGTGGCGAGACCCGCGCCGGCACCGCCGACGCCGGTGCTTTCAGGGTCTCCGAATCCGCCCTGCGGCGGCTGCGGGCGTCCTGGGCCCTGTCGGTGGAACGCCTCGTCGGCATGGACGTGGTCCATGCCGACACCCGGCCGTCGTTCACGGAGTCGTCCGCCTGAGCCGGTGGTCCGCGGCCCGCCGGCGGGGCCGCGGTCACGTGAGTGCCGTGAGGCGTCGTACGGCTTCCTCCAGCACCGCTGTCCGCTTGCAGAACGCGAACCGCACGAAGGGCGCGCCCGCTTCCCGGTCGTCGTAGAAGACGGCGTTGGGGATGGCCACGACCCCGGCGCGCGCCGGCAGCGCCCGGCAGAAGGCGAACCCGTCGGTCTCGCCCAGTGGGCGGATGTCGGTCGTGACGAAGTACGTGCCCGCGGACCGGAACACCTCGAACCCCGCCTGTGACAGGCCCGCCGCCAGCAGGTCCCGCTTGGCCCTCATGTCCTCCCGCAACGCCTCGAAGTAGCTGTCGGGAAGAGCGAGCGCCTCGGCGACGGCGTACTGGAAGGGCCCCGATGAGACGTAGGTGAGGAACTGCTTCGCGGAGCGGACCGCCATGAGCAGCCGGGGGGCCGCCGTCACCCAGCCGACCTTCCAGCCGGTGAACGAGAACGTCTTGCCCGCGGACCCGATGGTGACCGTCCGCTCGCGCATGCCGGGCAGCGCGGCGAGAGGCTGGTGCCGGACGCCGTCGAAGACCAGGTGCTCGTACACCTCGTCGGTGACGACGAGGAGGTCCCGCTCCACGGCGAGTTCGGCGATGGCGGTGAGCTCGGCGCGGTCGAGGACCGTACCGGTGGGGTTGTGCGGGGTGTTGACCAGAAGCAGCCGGGTGCGGTCGGTGACCGCGGCGCGCAGTTCGTCGGTGTCGAGGCGGAAGCCGCCTTCGTTCGGCCGCAGGGTGACCGGTACCCGGACGCCGCCCGCCATCGCAATGCAGGCCGCGTACGAATCGTAGTAGGGCTCCAGCGCGATGACTTCGTCGCCCGGTTCCAGCAGCGCGAGCAGCGTCGCGGCGATCGCCTCGGTGGCTCCCGCGGTGACCAGCACCTCGGTGTCGGGGTCGTGGGACAGGCCGTACCACCGCTGCTGGTGGGCGGCGATCGCGACCCGCAGTTCGGGGACGCCCGGACCCGGTGGGTACTGGTTGCCGCGACCGTCGCGCAGGGCGCGTACCGCGGCCTCCCGGACCTGTTCCGGACCGTCGGTGTCCGGGAAGCCCTGCCCGAGGTTGATCGCCCCGGTCTGCGCGGCCAGGGCGGACATCTCCGCGAAGATCGTGGTTCCGAACCCGGCGAGCCGGCGGTTCAGCAGCCCGCGCGGCGCTTGTGCCGTGGTCACGGCAGTTCCAGCGGCAGGTGCATTCCGTCCAGCACCGTCGAGCAACGGCACTCCCGCTGTTCGGGCAGGCGCTTGACGGCTTCCAGGACGAGGCCGCGCAGCTGCTCGATGTTCTGCGCGAACACCTTGAAGACCTCCTCCTGAGCGACGCTCTCCTCGGCGTCGATGCCGGCGTCGAGGTCGGTGACGAGAGCCACCGAGGTGTAGCACAGGGCCAGTTCACGGGCGAGGACGGCCTCCGGGTGCCCGGTCATGTTCACCAGAGACCAGCCTTGGGCGGCGTACCACCGGGACTCCGCGCGGGTGGAGAACCGCGGCCCGTCGATGACCACCATGGCGCCACCGTCGACCACCTCGGCGCCGCGTGCGGCCGCCGCCTTGAGCACGGTGGCTCGGCCGTCGGCGCAGTAGGGATCCGCGAAGGACACGTGGACCGCGTTCTCGTCGTAGTACGTCTGGATCCGGCCACCGGTACGGTCCACCAGCTGATCGGGGACCACCACGGATCCGGGACCCAGTTCACGCTGGAGGGAACCGACCGCACACGGTGCCAGGACCTGGCGGACGCCGAGGGAACGGAGCGCCCAGAGGTTGGCCCGGTAGTTGATCTTGTGGGCAGGGAATGCGTGGTTCCGGCCGTGCCGTGGCAGGAACGCCACCCGACGGCCCGCGACGCTGCCGACGGCGACCGCGTCCGACGGCTGACCGAAGGGGGTCTGCACGTCGATGTGCTCGGCGTCGTCCAGCAGCTGGTAGAAGCCGCTGCCGCCGATCACCGCTATGTCGGCCAGGGCCCTGTTGTCGGATGTACCGCTCATGTCGTGTCAGTCCTCTGTGATCGGGTTCGTTGTGGTCGGGGCTGACGGCCGGGTCCGCAGGTCCGCCGCGCCGAGGGTGAGCAGTTGGCAGACGGATTCGAAACACTCCAGCCGGTTGCGCGCTTCAGCGAGGTCCCCGCCCCAGACGGTGATGCCGTGATCCACGATGAGCAGCCCGCAAGACGCCTGCGGACGACTCGTCAGGTACTCGGCGACCTCGGCGGCGATCCGGGGCACGTCGGGCCAGTTCGGGAAGACGGGAACGTCGGCTCCCGAGGGATCGGCGAGGCCGAGTCCCTTGAGGAGTTCGAAGTGCGTGAGTTCCAGCGTCGTCCGGCGGGAGCGGTCACCGGCGCGGCAGGCCACCACGGTGGAGTACGGCGCGTGGACGTGGATGACTGCGCCGGCCCCCGTGGTGCGGTATATCGCGGAATGGATCGAGGTCTCCGCCGACGCCCTCAGTCCGTCGGGCGCCAGGACCGTGGCACCGCTCTCGGCGCCCACGACGACCATGTGCTCCGCGGCGAGTTCGCCCTTGCCCAGCCCGCTGGCGGTGATCAGCGCCTTGTCCCGGTCCCCTCCGGCCAGACGCACCGAGAGATTGCCGGAGGTGCCGGGCATCCAGCCGCGCAGGTACAGGGCGCGGGCGAGGGCGGCCAGTTCAGCCGCCTCCTCGTGGTGTCCAGGCGCGGCGGGGGGCGTCATGCCGGCACCTCGCACAGGGACACGACCCGGTGCGGCGCCAGCCGTCGTGCCCCGCCGAGCCCGGTCAGCTCGACCACCACCGCCATGCCGGCCACCTGGGCGCCGCAGGTCTCGACCAGTTCGGCTGCCGCGCCGAGCGTGCCGCCGGTGGCCAGCACATCGTCCACACACAGCACCCGGTCGCCGGGATCCATGCTCTCCTTGCGCACTTCCAGCCGATCCTGCCCGTACTCCAGCGCGTAGCTCGCCGAGTGCACCGTTCCCGGTAGCTTGCCCGGCTTGCGCGCCAGTGCGAGCGGCACGCCCGCGTGAGCGGCGAGGGCGCTGCCCAACAGGAAGCCGCGGGCCTCGACGGCCAGGACCCGGTCGTACCGGCCACGGAACTCGTCCGCCAGCCGGGCTGCCATCGCCGCCAGCAGGCCGGGTTCGGCATAGAGGCCGCCCAGGTCCCGGAAGGTCACGCCCGGGGTCGGATGGTCGGGAAACTCCTCCAGCAGCCCCGCGATCCGCTCGGACAGCACGGTGGCCTGCCGTTCTCGCCCGGCCGGGCGGCCAGGCCGGAACACCCGCCGCTCCGTCACGATCGCCGTGATCAGTTCCGCGGGTGTGACGTCGAAGGCGGGGTTGTAGGCCGTGGCGCCGGCCGGTGCGCTCCGGGTCCCCTGCCAGCCGGTGACCTCGTCGGCGGACCGTTCCTCGATCACGATGCCCGACCCGTCGGCCAGCCCCTCGTCCCACGTGGACTCCGGGGCCACCACGACGAAGGGAATCCCGTGCCGGGCCGCGGCCACGGCGAGCCCGTAGGTGCCGATCTTGTTGGCCGTGTCGCCGTTCGACGCGATCCGGTCAGCACCGACCAGGACGCAGTCGACCAGGCCC
The DNA here is from genome assembly GCF_040703965.1 of Streptomyces sp. NPDC006655. Taxonomy (NCBI): domain Bacteria; kingdom Bacillati; phylum Actinomycetota; class Actinomycetes; order Kitasatosporales; family Streptomycetaceae; genus Streptomyces; species Streptomyces sp. NPDC006655. Next base: position 80,953 of record NZ_JBEYJU010000027.1, read on the forward strand.
TGCGACATGGCCGCCGCAGCCGCCGAGTCGATGCACAGGCGGTACGGTATCCCGGCCTCGCCGAGCTCCCAGGCCGTCAACCGGGCGCCCTGCAACAGCGGACGCGTCTCGTCGACGAGTACCTCGGCCACGCGTCCGCGCGCCGCGAGTTCCACGATCGCGCCCAGCGCCGTACCCACGGCGGCGGTCGCCAGCCGGCCGGTGTTGCAGTGCGTCAGCAGCCGCAGCGGGCGGGCGGGCGTCACCGTCTCCACCAGCTCGACGGCCCGGGAGACGGCGGCCGAGTTGACCGCGATGTCCTCGTCCAGCATGGCCATGGCCTCCGCCAGCACGGCCTGCGGTCCCTCGCCCAGTCGGCCGAGCACGCGTCGCACGGCCCAGGCGAGGTTTACCGCGGTGGGGCGCGCAGCGGCTATGCGCTCCGCGTCGGCCCGCACCGCCGACCCGTCCCGGCACCCGTCCGCGAAGTGCCGGCGGGCACTCTGCGCCACCCCCAGGGCCCCGGCCAGACCGATGGCGGGCGCGCCCCGCACGGCGAGCGACCGGATGGCCTCGATGAGCTGGTCGGTGGTCTCCAGCCGCAGCTCCCGGTACTCGTGGGGGAGTCCGCGCTGGTCGACGGCGACGATCGTGCCCTCGTCCCAGGTGAGGGACGCCGTGGGAGCCCCGGCGGCGCTCATGCCTGCACCGCCGCACGCAGCGCGTCGACCCGGTCGGCCCGCTCCCAGGTGAAGTCGGGCAGTTCACGGCCGAAGTGTCCGTAGGCCGCGGTCCGGGCGTAGATCGGACGGAGCAGGTCCAGATCGCGGATGATCGCGGCCGGCCGCAGGTCGAAGACCTCCGTGACCGCCTGCTGGATCTGCGGCACCGGGACGGTCTCGGTACCGAAGGTCTCCACGAACAGGCCGACCGGCTCGGCCTTGCCGATCGCATAGGCGACCTGCACCTCGGCCCGCCGGGCCAGGCCCGCCGCGACGATGTTCTTCGCCACCCAGCGCATCGCGTACGCGGCCGAACGGTCGACCTTGGACGGGTCCTTGCCGGAGAAGGCACCGCCGCCGTGGCGGGCCATGCCGCCGTAGGTGTCGATGATGATCTTGCGACCGGTGAGGCCGGCGTCACCCATCGGGCCGCCGATCTCGAAGCGACCGGTCGGGTTGACCAGCAGGCGGTAGCCGGCGGTCTCCAGCTTGATGCCCTCGTTCTCGCACTCGCTCAGCACCTGTTCGACGACGTCGGTGCGGATGTCGGGCGTCAGCTGCGATGCGAGGTCGATGCCGGCCGCATGCTGGGTGGAGACCACCACCGTGTCGAGACGAACGGCCCGATCGCCGTCGTACTCGATGGTGACCTGGGTCTTGCCGTCGGGGCGCAGGTACGGAAGGTCCCCGCTCCTGCGTACCTCGGCGAGCCGACGGGACAGCCGGTGGGCCAGGGTGATCGGCAGCGGCATCAGCTCGGGGGTCTCGTCACTGGCGTAGCCGAACATCAGACCCTGGTCGCCGGCACCCTGCCGGCTCAGGTCGTCGCGGTCGCCCGGCTGGTCCGCGTCTGCGGTGCGGACCTCGTGCGCCGAGTCCACGCCCTGCGCGATGTCGGGCGACTGGGCACCGATCGACACCGAGACACCGCAGGAGGCTCCGTCGAAGCCCTTCTGCGAGGAGTCGTAGCCGATCTCCAGTATCTTCTCGCGCACCAGCTGCGCGATCGGCGCGTACGCCTTGGTGGTCACTTCGCCGGCCACGTGGACCAGGCCGGTGGTGATCAGGGTCTCCACGGCGACGCGGGAGGACGGGTCGTCCTTCAGCAGCGCGTCGAGGATGGTGTCGCTGATCTGGTCAGCGATCTTGTCGGGATGTCCCTCGGTGACGGACTCCGAGGTGAAGAGGCGGCGGGACACGGCGCTCCAAAAATGTGGTGGGAAAGGGGGGTACGTCCGCTCAGGCAGCGCTGTCCGAGGCAACCCGGCCGAGGCTCTCGCGGATGAGCCGTTGCACCGCGGCACGCTCGTCGGCGAGGTAGAAGTGGCCGCCGGGGAACACCTGCACCCGGGCCTCCCCACTGGTCAGTTCGGCCCAGCGGGTCAACGAGTCGACCGGCACCAGCGGGTCGGCGTCACCGCCCATGGCTGTGATGGGACACGCAAGCCTTCCGGGACGCCGCCAGCGGTAGTTCTCGTACGCGGCGAAGTCGGCGCGGATGGAGGGCAGCATGAGCCGCATGAGATCGGCGTCCTGCCAGACCGCCTCGGGGATTCCGTCGTAGGCCCGCCGCACCTCCGCCAGGAACTCCTCGTCCGGCAGATGGGAGACCGGGGGTTCCTCCTCCAAGTGGTGTGGTGCGGACGAGGCGGAGGCGAACAGGTGGTTCGGCGCGATCGGCAGCAACTGCGCGGTCTCGTAGGCGATGACCGCGCCCATGCTGTGTCCGAGGAAGGCGAACGGCCGGTCCAGCACGGGACCGAGCGCCTCCGCCACCCGCTGTGCGATCAGGTGCATGTCGTCCAGAGGCTGCTCGCGCAGCCGGGACTCACGACCCGGCAGGTGTACCAGGCAGACCTCGATGTCGGGTGCCAGCTCGGGGATCCAGCGGGCGAACGAGGAGGGGCCGCCGCCGCCGTGCGGTACGCAGAACAACCTCGCCCGTGCGTCGGGGAGCGGCCGCGGGCGCTTGATCCACAGCGAGGTCGTCACGCGACCACCCGCGCGACCCGGCGAACGGTCATGATCTCTTCCAGTGTCGTGCACAACCGGGCCAGCTCCTCGGGCGAGTTGTAGTAATGAGGGGAGATGCGGAGCAGGGTGCTCAGGCCGCGCTGCTGCATGTCGACGCAGGCAGCGTTCTCCAGACACACCCAGGTGTTGATCCCTGCTCGCCGGAGGTTCTCCCGGACCGCGTACGGGTCACGGTCCTCGAACGTCAGCGCGATGTTGCCGCAGCGTTCCCGGCCTCGGTCCGCCACCAGGACACCCGGGATGCCGGCGAGGTCCCGGCGCAGATCCTGGGCGAGCCGCCGGATCTGCCGCGAGGTGCGTTCCACTCCCCAGCCGAGCGCGTAGTCGATGGCCACGCCCAGGCCGATGCGGGAGGCGCAGTTCGTCTCCCAGGTCTCGAACCGGCGGGCCCCCGGGGCAAGGCGGTAGGTGCCGGCGAGCCACTCGGCGCCGTCGAGACCGAGAATGGCCGGCGTCAGCTGGTGGGCGATCTCCCGGCGCACGTACAGGAAGCCCGTTCCGCGCGGCCCGCGCAGGTACTTCCGTCCGGTGCCCACCAGCAGGTCGCAACCGATCTCGGCCACGTCCACGGGCAGCTGGCCCACCGACTGGCAGGCGTCCACCAGGTACGTGATGCCGTGCCGGCGGGCGACGCGACCGATCTCGGCGACCGGGTTGATCAGACCGTCGTGCATCGGGACGTGCGCCACGGCGATCAGCCGGACACGTTCGTCGATCCGCTGCTCCAGCTCCACGACGTCCACGAGGCCGTGCTCGTCGACCGGCAGTATCTCCAGTTCCAGCTCCAGCCGCTGGGCGAGATGGAGCAGCGACACGTAGTTGCTGCCGTACTCGACCGCCGAGGTGAGGATCCGGTCGCCGGCCCGTAGCGGGATGCTGGACAGCGCCATGGCCCAGGCCCGGCTGGCGCTGTCGAGGATGGCGACCTCGAACCGGGTGCAGTTGAGCAGAGCGGCGATGGCGTCGTGCGTGTGATCGATCGATTCTTGGGCGTGCTCGGCTGCCTCGTAGGCACCGATGCGGCTCTCCAGGTTCAGGTGGCTCGTCATGGCGTCGACCACCGGCTTCGGCGCCAGCGCGGCACCGGCATTGTTCAGATGGACCACGTGCTCCACACCAGGTGTGTCGGCACGAGCCCTGACCAGGTCGAACGTGTCGTAGAACAAAGATGACCCCCGTCTGGTGAACCTTTGTGTGGCATTGCGAGTGGGATTCCCGCGGGCCGGCGTCGGGGCCGGGCCGGTCGGAGTGGGGCCGGACCACAGCCGTCCGGCCCGGCGCCCGGCTCCAGGCGCTCTCCGGAGCATCCCGTCACACCGCATCGGCGCCGGACCTGCGGACCGATCCGCCGGAAGGACCTAGCCGACCAGGTAGCGCAGCGCCTCCTGTCCGGCGTCCTCTTCCGCGGCGTTCGTCTCTTCGGGAACCGGGGCGACGACCTGCCAGCTCACCTGGACCAGTTCGCCGACCGTGGTGCAGCCCCAGAACTCCGCGAGCGGCACCTTCGCCTGCAGCGCGCTCTCCACCCTCGTGACCACTTCGAGCAGGGCCAGCGAGTCGCAGCCGACGGCCAGCAGTTCGTCCTCGTCCGTGACGTCTCCGGCCTCGGCGACCTCGGAGACGATCCGGCGGACCGTCACTCCGACGTCCTCTCGGGTGAGTTCGGCCTGGGGGGCGGCACCGGTGGCGACGGCGTCCCTGCGCCGGGTGAACGAGGCGTTCACCCGGTCGATCCGCTCCGCCAGGGGAACGGTCGACACCACGCACTGCGGTTCACCGGACAGGACGATCGACCCCAGCAGTTTCCCGCCCTGGTCGGCCCTGATCGCGGTGCGGGCCGCCGCGGCTCCGATCCGGGCACCGCCGGACTCGTCGAAGCGCCACGAGTCCCAGTCCACACTCACCCACGGAGCGCCCTGCGCCCGCCGTCGGTGGGCGTAGCTGTCGAGGTAGCGGTTGGCGGTCGTGTAGATGCCGAACGCGATGCCACCCAGAAGGGTGTCGAGGCTCGAGCAGAGCACGCAGAAGTCGAGGGGCTGCGAGCGGGTGACCCGGTCCAGCACGGCCACGCCGGGAACCTTGGGCCGCAGCGCGGCGACCGCCCGTTCGGTGCTGGTGCCGGCGATGAGCGAGAAGTTCTGACCCTCCTCGATGCCGGCCGTGTGCACCACTCCGTTGACGGGGCCCCACCGCTCGTTGACCTCGGCCACCACCCGGCTCATCTGCTCCTCGTCGGCGACGTCCGCTGCGAAGACGGCGACCTCGGCCCCCAGGCCCCGCAGCCGGCGCAGCGGATCGTGGGCGTCGTCAGCCCGCGCCGATGCGCCGCGGCGGGAGACCAGGGCGATCCGCACATCGCCGGACCTGGCGAGCTGCTCCGCGATCACCATGCCGATGCGCCCGGATCCACCGGTGATCAGGTACACCCCGCCGGGCTGCAGGGGGAGCGGCGCGTCGGCCTTGGCCTCGACCGGCTCCACGGTGCCGATCAGGCGGTCCACGCCGCGGTACACCACTTCGAGCTCGTCGTGCGGGTTCGCCATCTCGGCCAGGAGCCGGGGCACCACGTCGGTCTTGGTGCTACCGGTCGAGAAGTCGACGCAGCAACATCTGATGGCGGGGTGCTCCTGCGGGATGACCCGGCACAGACCGAGCAGGGCGGACGCCTCCAGATGGAGGGAATGCGCCGCGCCCTGAGCGGCCTGGGCGTTCTCGGTCACCACCCAGATCTCGGGGGCCTGGCGGGCCACGGCGAGGGCCTGGACCAGGGTCAGCATGGTCAGCGTTCCCCGTCGCATCCCGGAGTCCTGGCCGCCGAGGTGCGGGCCGTACGACCACAGATGGATCACCTTGCGGATCGGACCCCGCTCGGCCACGGTCCGCTCGACCAGTCTGGCCGCGTCCTCCGCCTCTCCGGGGCGCACACGGATCCGGTCGGCCGCGAGCACCTCGAACCTGTCCCCCTGCTCGACGAGCACGGTGGTCAGACCCGCCGCGGTCAGCTCCGCGCGGAGCGCCTCCGTCAGCGGTGCACCGTCGCCGAACACCAGGCAGGCGCCGTCGGTCTCCGGCAGGTCGCCGAGATGATACGGCCGTGGCAGCGAGGTCCGGGACCAGGTGGGGCGGTAGAGCCATTCGGCGAGTGGTGCCTGTTCCTCGGGCTCGAGCAGCCCGCCGGCGTCGGCGCCGTCCACCGCGGCGGCCTCCACCCAGAGTGGCTCGCCCTGCCAGGGATAGGTCGGCAGGGGGATTCGCCGGCGCTGCTCGTGCCGGTAGAGCACGGCCCAGTCCCTGGACTCGCCGCGTACCCAGCTCTGCGCGAGGGCCTCGGGCGTCACCTGCTCCGGATCCGTGTCCTGCGCGCCCGCGTCGGCGCCCGTCTCGTGGGCAGCGAGGTTCCCGGCGCCGTCCAGGCAGGCCGTGAGTTCGTCGACCGAGCCGACCACGGCCGCCCAGCGGCGGGCCAGCGGACGGCGGCCCTCGGCCAGGGTGAACGCGATGTCGGCGAGCTCGGTGTCGGGCCGGGCGGTCAGATGGCCGCGCAGCCGCCGCTTCACCTCCGCCAGCGCTTCCTCGGTCCGGGCGGACAGCAGCACCGCGTGCCGGCGCTGGGCGCTCGGAGCGGTCGGCTGCGGCTCGGGCGCCTGTTCCAGTACGAAGTGGGTGTTGGTGCCGCCCATGCCGAAGCTGCTCACGCCGGCCCGGCGCGGGTTCTGCTCCCAGGGACGCAGCTCACGGTTGAGGTAGAACGGCGTCGCCTGGAAGTCGATGTCGGGGTTGGCCTCCTCGAGGACGGCCATCGGCGGCAGTTCGGCGTTCTTCAGGCAGAGGATCGCCTTGAGCAGACCGGCGATGCCGGAGGCGAAACACAGGTGTCCGATGTTCGCCTTCACCGAACCCAGTGAGCAGTAGCCACGCTTGTCCGTGTGGCCCCGGAACGCGCGGGTCAGTGCCCGCACCTCGATCGGGTCGCCGACGAGGGTGCCCGTGCCGTGGCCCTCCAGCAGTCCGATGGACTCGGCCGACACCCCGGCTTCGTCGAGGGCGGCCTGGATGACCCGGGCCTGGCCCTCGACGCTGGGTGCCGAGAAACCCGCCTTCACGCGCCCGTCGTTGTTCATGGCGCTGCCCTTGATGACCGCGTGGATGTGGTCGCCCGCGGCCAGCGCGTCCTCCAGCCGGCGCAGCACCAGCACACCGACGCCGTCACCCTCCACGTACCCGGACGCCTTGCTGTCGTACGCCCTGGTGCTGCCGTCCGCGGAGAGGATGAACCCTTCCTGGTGCTCATAGGCCAGGGACTCCGCGGTGCCGATGCTGGCAGCGCCCACCAGCGCCATGCCCGCCCGGCCCTCGCGCAGTGCCTCACAGGCGAGGTGCACGGCGGCGGCCGCGGAGGAGCAGGCGGACTGGACGTTGACGCTCTCGCCGGTCAGACCGAGCTTGTAGGAGATCCTGGTCGGCAGGGTGTCCGGACCGTTGGAGAGCTGGATCAGCATCCGCTCGGCGGCGGAGCGGTGCCCGAAGTCCCGCCCCTCGTAGTAGGTGTTGGGGCCTACGGACGTGTAGACGGCGACGTCCTGACCCACGCGGTACGGGTCGTAGCCGGCGTCCTCCATCGCGTTCCAGGCGCATTCCAGCAGGTGACGGTGTTGCGGATCGAGCACCTCGGCCTCGCGCCGCGGGATGCCGAAGAACTCCGCGTCGAAGCGCCGGATGTCCTCCAGCACGCCCCGCGCGAACACCCAGCGCCGACCGCTGCTGTCTTCCCTGACCTTCGGCGAACCGTGGCTGATGGACTCCTTGCCCTCTCGGATGGTGGCCCAGAAGTCGTCCACGTCCGCCGCGCCGGGGAGAGTGGCTGCCATGCCGACGACGGCGATCTCCGGCCGGTTCCGGCCTGTTGTCCGGTTCACAGTTGTCTATACCTCGGAGTTCTTGATGGCCTGGGCCAGGTACCGGACGGTCGGGTACTCGTAGAGCGCGGTGCTGGGCAGTCGGATGCCGAGCCGCTCCTGCAACTGCTTCTGCGCCTGCTTGATCGACAGGGAGGTCCCGCCCAGGTCGAAGTAGTTGTCGTCGATCCCGATACTCGGTGCCTTCAGGATGCCGGACCAGATCTCGCCGATGATCTTCTCCAGCTCGGAGACGGCGGGGACGAACGCGACGCCGAGCGGCAGTTCCTCGGCGGGCACACCGGCCCGCAGCGCGTTGCGGTCGGTCTTGCCGTTCCCGTTCGTCGGCAGTCGGTCGAGGCTGTACAGCTTCGACGGGATCATGTATTCGGGGAGGCTCTTGGCCAGCCGGTGCCGGAGGTCGGTGATGGTGGGGCTGGTTCCCTCCGCGGGAACCAGGTAGGCGACCAGCACGCGCTCGGCACCCTCCTGACGGTCGACGACCGCGGCCTGCAGAACCTCGGGCGCCTCGAGCAACGCCGACTCGACCTCGGCCAGTTCGACCCGGTTGCCCCTGATCTTCACCTGGCTGTCCAGGCGACCGAGGATCTGGATCAGGCCGCCGGGCAGCGCACGGGCGAGGTCGCCGGAGCGGTAGACCCGGGCTTCGGCGTCGTCCTCGAACGGGCTGGGCAGGAAGGCCTTCTCGGTCAGGTCCGGCCGTCGGTGGTAGCCGTGGGCGAGGGCGTCGCCACCGATGTACAGCTCCCCCAGCTCACCGTCGGGCACCGGCTGGAGCTGTTCGTCCAGGATCCAGACCCGGGTGCCCGGCAGCGGCGGGCCGACCGGTGGCGGCGAGTAGGCCAGGTCCGCCTCCTCGAACACTTTGCAGCAGGTGAACACGCCGGCCTCGGTGGGGCCGTAGCCGTTGGAGAACCGGATGTCGGTGGTGTGCATCGCCTTGGCCAGGTGGGGAGTGGAGACCACCTCGCCGCCTATGACGACCTGGCGCAGACCGGTACCGGTGAGCAGACCGTCGTCGACGATCTGGTTGAACAGGGTCGGAGTCAGCCAGAGTGTGGTGACGCGGTGGCGGCGGACGGCGTCGATGACGGCCTCCGCCGAGACCCGCTGGTCCGGCAGCAGCACGAGTCTGCCGCCGTTCGCCAGAGCACCCCACACTTCGAGCACCGATGCGTCGAAGGACAGCGGGCATGCCTGCAGGAACGTCTGCTCGGCGTCGAAGTCCCCGTAGATGCCGCTGCGGACGATCCTCGCGGCGGCCCGGTGGGGGACGGCTACGCCCTTGGGGGTGCCGGTCGTGCCGGACGTGTAGATGACGTAGGCGAGGTTCTCCGGGGTGGGGCGCTCCTGTGGCCCGGTGGCGTCCGACTCCGGGACCACGGAGGCGGCGTCCGCCCGGACCCGGGTGCCGCCGAAGGCGGCCAGTCGGCCGTCCGTCGTGGCGGAGGTCAGCACCACGTCGACACCGGCTTCGCGGAGAATCGTCGACACCCGCTCGACCGGATCGTCGGTGCGCAGGGGCAGGTACGCCCCGCCGGCCTCCAGGATCCCCAGCATGCCGGCCACCATGGCGACGGAGCGCTCGACGTGGAGTCCGACGACCACGTCGGGGCCCACCCCGAGTTCCCGCAGTCGCGTCGCGAGAAAGCGGGAACTGGAATGCAGCTCCCCGTATGTGACGGAATCTTCACCGTGTACTACGGCGATTGCACCGGGGTTCATTTCCGCGTGCTTCCTGAATTGCTCATGCAGACAGGATGTGACTCTTTCTTTAGGACGTTTTTGCGAGCCCTCAACCATCCAGGCACCTTCCCCGTTTTCGTCCGCAGAGATTGTGAAGCCGCTCCGCAGTGGACAACAAGATCATCGGAGTCGTCAAGGGAATTTAGAAGGCGAGTGATTCGACTCACAAAACCCTGATCGTCGTGTGGATGGCTTGAAATGACCGGCTTGTTTTAATCTCTCTCCAGGGGCCGTCACGGGGCAATGTGCCCATTGATCCATCCGCTGGATGTTCCGCAAAAACAGATCAAACCGGATGGAAGTGATGCTGTCGGCACGTCTGGAGGCAGGGATATGTCGGCACGCCACAATCCTGAAACATTTGCCATCACGCACGGTGTGGTACGTATAGTTGGAACGGGGGAGAGAGCCAGTTCGAATTCGGGCCGGGCGGTACGCCCCCGTATTCGAGCCTCGGGAGATTCCATGACGCTGCTGACCACTTGGATTGATTCCGAACCACAGAAAGCCGTACTGCGCACGGCCGATCCTTCCGAGATCTCCGCCGCCCTGTCGGCGATCGGTGTCCGCTACGAGCAGTGGCCGGTCACCGAAGACCTGCCCGCCGGCGCCGACGGTTCCACCGTGCTGGCCGCCTACGGCGCCGAGGTCGACAAGCTGGTGGCGGAGGAGGGATTCACCACCGTCGACGTCGTGTCACTGCACCCCAGCGACGCGCCGGACTGGCCGGACACCGCCAAGGCCGCCAGGGAACGGTTCCTGCGGGAACACACCCACGACGATGACGACGAGGTGCGCTTCTTCGTGTCCGGGGCCGGCATCTTCTATCTGCACGTGAACGGCGAGGTACACGCCGTCTACTGCGAGAAGGGCGATCTGCTCGGCGTGCCGCGCGGCACCACCCACTGGTTCGACATGGGTACGGTGCCCAGTTTCACCGCGATCCGCTTCTTCCACGAGGAGGACGGCTGGATCGGCAACTTCACCGGCAGCGACATCGCCGGCCGGTTCCCCGACTTCGACGAGATCCACGCCGGGTACAAGGGAGTGGCCCCTTGAGCCGGCAGTTCGACGCCGACTGTGTCGTCCTCGACATCGAGGGCACCACGAGCGCCACCGGCTTCGTCGTGGACGTGCTGTACCCCTATGCCCGGGCCCGGTTCCGTACTCTGCTGAACGACCGGGCCGGCGAGCCCGACGTCCGTCACGCCGTCGACCGCATCAGGGAAGAGATCGGGGAGCCGGACGCCGACAGCGCGCGGATCGAGCACGTGCTGGGCGACTGGTCGGACGAGGACCGGAAAGCCCCGCCGTTGAAGAAGCTCCAAGGCATCATCTGGTCCGAGGGCTTTGCCAAGGGGGAGCTGGTCTCGCACTTCTACGACGATGTCGTACCGGCGTTGCGGGGGTGGCACGCCCGGGGAGTCCGGCTGTTCGTGTACTCCTCCGGATCGGTGTCCGCGCAGAGAGCGTGGTTCGCGCACAGTCCGCACGGAGACCTGCTGCCGCTGATCGACGGACTGTACGACACCGAGAACGCCGGGCCGAAACAGTCGCCCGACTCCTACCGGGCCATCTCGCGGTCCATCGGCGCGCCCCCCGGACGGACCCTCTTCCTGTCCGACCGGGCGGCCGAACTGGACGCCGCCGGATCCGCACGCTGGCAGACGCTGAGGATCCGGCGCGCCGGCGAGCCCTACTACGTGCAAGACACCGGTCAGCACCCGGAGGCCATGTCCTTCGCCGACCTCGACGTCACCAGTGCAGGGAGTATCCGATGACAGCGGAACAGACTGACCCGGCCCCGGCCGGGGCGCGACCGGTCGCGGTGGTCGTCGACAGCTACACCACGGCCAACCACCTTCCGCCGGCCTTCGACCGGCTCGGCGTGGCCACGGTGCACGTGCAGAGCACCCCCGAGCTGCTGACCTCCATGCCGGCCCCGAACCTGGACGCCTACCAGGCCAACTTCGTCTGCGACACCCCCGAGGACACTGCGGCCCGCCTGGAGGCGCTGGCCCCCATCTGCGTCGTGGCCGGCCAGGAGGGACCGGGGGTGAACCTCGCCGACACCCTCTCCACGCTGCTGAACGTGCCGAGCAACGGAACGTCCCTCTCCCTCGCCCGGCGCGACAAGTTCCTGATGATCGAGGCACTGCGCAGCGCCGGGCTCCGCTGCGCGGACCAGTTCCGCAGCAGTGAACCGGAGGACCTGGTCGCCTGGGCGGAGGCCCGCGGAAACTGGCCGGTCGTGGTGAAGCCGCTGCGGTCCGCCGCGAGCAACGGGGTGTCGGTCTGCTCGGAAGCCAGTGAGATCCGCAAGGCGGCCGAGGAGATCCTGGGCAACCCGGACTTCTTCGGCCGGCCCAACCAAGAGGTGCTCGTCCAGTCGTACCTGGTGGGCGAGGAGTACAAGGTCGACATGGTTTCCTACGAAGGGCGCCGGTACACCTGCGGCGTCTGGCAGTACGGCAAGAGACTCGTCGGCACCCGCAACATCTACGACCGTGACTCCCTCTGCCCGCCCGACCGGACTCCGGTGCCCGAGATCATCGCGTACGTGGACGCCGCGCTGACCGCGCTGGGTATCGAGTTCGGCCCCAGCCATGCCGAGGTCATCGTCACACCCGACGGTCCCACCCTGGTCGAGGTCGGCACCCGCATCGCCGGCGGCACGGTCCCGGACTTCCACGATGTGTGCCTGGGCACCAACCAGGCCGACGTCACCGCCCTCGCCTACGCCCGGCCGCAGGAGTTCCTGAGCCGTCTCGCGGGACGCTCCTACCGCATGCTCCGGCATGCGAGCCAGTACCTGGTACCGACCACGGCGGACGGTGTGGTCGCGAGCGTCGACGAGCAGGTGGTCCGGCAGATCGAAGCCCTGGAGACGGTCTTCCGGCTCACCGTCAAACTCAAGGCCGGGGACCGGATCCGACCGACCGTCGACCTGCCCAGCGCCACCATGGTGGTCCACATGGCCGGTGACCATCCCGCCGCCCTGGAACGGGATCACGAGCGCATCCGACAGCTCAAGGACCGTGTGTACCGGATCGCCTAGTCCGCACCGGAGCACGGCCGGGTGCAGCCCACCGATGCTTCCCTTTACGGAACCCCCACCCAGGAGATCGCAGCATGCCCACAGAACTGACCACCCCTACGTTGCTCCTGGTCGGCGGAGCCCGAGCGATTCCCCTCAGCTCCGACATGACGGTCCAGGCCCTGACCCAGGCCAAGAGACGCGGCATGCGCACCCATGTGACCGGTGAGGCTGCCTCGCTGGCGGGCACGCCGGAGGTCCGCGCGCTGGCGGACACCACCTCCGCAGTGGACTTCACCCGCCCCGGGAACACCGCAGAGTGGGCCCGGGACCGGGTGGCCGCGGGCGACAGGTTCGATGCTGTGTTCGGCATCCAGGAAATGGCCCAGGTGTCCGTCGCCGAGACCGCCGAGGCGGTTGGCGCACCGGGCAATCCGCCCGAGGCGATCCGTCGGATCCGGGCCAAGGACACCTGCCGGGCGGTACTCGCCGCCGAGGGATTCCCGCAGCCCGCCGTACGACTCTGCGCCGACCAGGCGGAGGCGGCCGCGTTCCTGGCCGAGACGGCCGGCCCCTGGATCGTCAAACCCCGCGACGCGATGGGCAGCATCGGGGTGAGCCAGGTCTTCGAACCCGCCCAACTGCCCGCCGCGATAGAGCTGTTGCCGAGCGACGATCCCTTCCTGGTGGAGGAGTTCGTCGACGGTCCGGAGTACAGCGTGGAGGGCTTCTTCCAGAACGGGAAGCCCACGATCCTTGCGATCACCGCGAAGGAGAAGGTGGCGCCGCCGTTCTTCGTCGAGGTGGGGCATGTGTTGCCGGCCGAGCTTGATCCGGCGGTCAGGATCGAGATCGAACAGCAGGTCGGCGATGCTCTGACCGCGCTGGGGCTGCGCTTCGGGGGCTTTCACGTCGAGCTGTGGCTCACCCCGTCCGGTGTCGTGCTCGGTGAGGTGCACGGCCGGTTCGGTGGCGACTGGATCCACCGCATGCTCGCGCACGCCATCCCCGGCCTGGAACTCTTCGGCGCCATCTACGACGACATGCTCGGCCGGGCCGACACGTCCGGCGACCTGCGACCGGTACGGGGCGCGGCAGCCCGTTACATGATCCCGCCCCCCGGACGACTGACGGCGATAGAGGGCTGGGACGAGGTGCGGGCCCATCCTGCCGTCCTGTACGCCGACCTGACCGCCAAGGTGGGAGACCGGATCAACCCCGTCCGGAAGTCCAGCGACCGCGTGGGCGTGGTGGTCGTCGGCGCGGAAACCCCTGCCGCCGCCCGGGAGTTGGCGTCTGAGTTGGTGTCCTCCGTCCGCTTCGTGGTGGAGTCGTGAGCACCACCACACCCGTGCGGCCGCGCAGGTCGACGGTGGCCAAGGCCCTGAACTCGCTGGGCGACGCGCTGATCCCGGGCTCGAAGCAGGGCCGCATCGTGGCCGTCGGCGCGGCGGCGGACTCCGTCGCCAACGGCCTCTATCTCGCTGCGGCGACGCTGTACTTCGTCCACTTCCTCCATGTGTCCGCAGTGGCCATCGGCAGCGCCATCGCGATCGCGAACGTCGTAGGCCTGATCACACCGATGATCTTCGGTCCGCTGGCGGACCGGCTCGGCTCACGCACGGTGTACGTCGGCCTGACCCTGCTGCGGGCAGTCGGCTTCGTCGCCTACGGCTTCGTCACGAACTACGTCAGCTACCTGGTCGTCACCTGCGTGGTCACCGGTGCCACCCGTGCCTGTTCACCCCTTTTGCAGGTGATCGTGGGCGAGTTCGAGGCGGGAACCGAACGGACCCGTACCATGGCGTCGCTGCGCGCCATCGGCAACATCGGTCTGACGATCGGGTTCTTCCTGGCCGCCGTGGTGCAGGCGGCACAGTCCCGGATCGCCTTCATCGCCTTCTTCTCCTTCAACGCGGTGGTCTTCGTGGGAGTCGCCTTCTCCGTGGTGACGGCGGGCCGCGTCGTCGGCACCGCCGCTGCGGCACCGGCCGAGAACGGGCCGCACAACGCGAAACCACCGGCGGCACCGACCAGATCGCCCTATCGCGACCTGCGGTTCCTCATCGTCACCTGCGCCAACGGGGTGCTGATGCTGCATGACTGCGTGCTGTTCATCCTGCTGCCGCTGTGGATCGTGCAGCGCGCCGGTCTGCCCGCCAGCGTCAGCTCCGGGCTACTGGCCGTCAATACCGTGCTGACGGTGGTCCTGCAGATGGCGTTCGGCCGTCTGGCCAAGGGCACGGACAAGGCCCTGCGTGTCCTGCGGTTCGCCTGTGTCTTCCTGGTCCTCGCGTGCGCCTGCTTCGCCGGCGCGGACGGGCGTAGCCCCCTGGTGGCACTGGGCAGTGCGATCGTGGCCATCGCGCTGCTCACCACGGGGGAGAACCTGCATGCGATCGCGCGCTGGGAACTGTCGTACGAGATGTCACCGCCCCGGGCCCGAGCCCAGTATCTCTCCCTGTTCAGCACGGGAATGAGCGTGCAGCTCGTGGTGGGCCCCTTCCTGATGACCGCCGTCCTGCTCCCGTCGGGAGCCGCGGGCTGGCTGGCACTCGCTGGGCTGTTCGCCATGGCGACACTGGTCACCTTGGTGGCGGCTCGGCCCGCGCCCGCCGTTGACGCGGACGGCATGTCACTAGAGTGAAGCAAGTTCGAAGTGGTCCCACGTGAGAGGCAGTTCGTCTTGGCTGTTGATTTCCTTGCGCTCCTGAAGGACTTCCCGATCCTGGGGCGGAGCATCCGGGAGGGAGCACGCCTCGTCTACCTGGACTCGGGTGCGACCACGCACAAGCCGGTGCAAGTGCTGGACGCCGAGCGCGACTTCTACGTCACACGCAACGCCGCCGTGCACAGGGGCGCGCACCAGCTCGCCGAGGAGGCCACGGAGGCGTACGAGGACGCGCGGCGGACCATCGCTCGTTTCATCGGTGCCGAGGAGAGTGAGGTCGTCTTCACGAAGAACGCCACCGAAGGCATCAACCTCGTCGCGTACGGGCTCGGTCATTCCCGCGTAGTCGGACCCGGCGACAGGATCGTGGTCACCGAGATGGAGCACCACGCCAACCTCGTGCCCTGGCAACAGCTCGCCGAGCGGACCGGAGCCCGACTCGACTGGTTCGGGCTGACCGACGACGGACGGCTCGACCTGGACGGCCTGGACCGGCTGATCGACGACCGCACCAAGGTCGTCGCTCTCACTCATCAGTCCAATGTGCTCGGCACTCTCAACCCGGTCCGCCTCATCGCCGACCGAGCGCACGCGGTCGGTGCGCTCGTGCTGGTCGACGGCGCCCAGTCCGTGCCGCACCGCCCGGTCGACGTCAAGGACCTGGGCGCGGACTTCGTCGCCTTCTCCGGCCACAAGATGCTCGGCCCCAGCGGGGTCGGCGTGCTGTGGGGTCGCCGCTCGCGTCTGGAGGCGCTGCCGCCGTTCCTCACCGGTGGTTCGATCGTCGAGATCGTCGAGATGGACCGGACCACCTTCTTGCCGCCGCCGCAGCGCTTCGAAGCCGGCGTCCCCATGACAGCACAGGCGGTGGGGCTGGCCGCCGCCGTCGACTACCTGACCGCGGTCGGTATGGCCGAGGTGGCCGCACATGAGGAGGCGTTGACGGCGCGCACCCTGGAACTGCTCACGGAGATCCCTGGCGTACGCATCATCGGCCCCACGGATCTGGTGGACCGGGGGTCAGCGGTCTCCTTCACGGTCGACGGCATCCATCCGCACGACCTCGGGCAGGTGCTGGACGACCGGGGCGTCGCCGTCCGGGTCGGTCACCACTGCGCCCGCCCCCTCACTCGCCGCTACGGCGTTCCCGCCACGGCACGAGCGAGCTTCTACCTGTACAACACCCTGGATGACGTGGCCGCACTGGCTGCCGGAATCCGCGCCGCACAGGAGTACTTCGGCTGAGATCCCCGCCGGCCGCCGACCGGGCCGTCGTCCCACGGCTCCCATGCCCCGTGGATTCACGTCCCGCCCGAGGTGTCGGCGGCCTCCTGGCCGCCGGAGTCCGGGCGGGACGACTTGGTCGAGCGCCGCCACGCGGAAGAGCCGAGCAAGCACGCCGCCGACGAACGCCTCCGGCGGGTGGTGAACACGGCGGACATTGCCTGATGCGGCACTAGGGTGCGTTTCAAATGTGCTGGTCATAGCCATTCGTTGATGGCTGCGACCAGCACGGTCGCCTCGTAGCGGACCGCCAACTTGTCGTACCT